>JBQGEH010000765.1:0-1745 GCA_052039515.1 Nakamurella sp.
GATGTCGGAGGTGCCGCGCTCCTGGCCCTTGCCCAGCGGGTTGTTGACCAGGGCACCGTCGAAGTACATCGTCGAGGAACCACCGCCGTCGATGTTGTAGGCGACGGTGGCACCCAGACCCTGGAAGATCGCCGCGAACTCGGTCATGGTGACGCCCGCGCTGTAACCCTCGCTGCGGCCGTCGACGACCACGAGCACGAGGTGGTTCGACCCCAGGACGCCGATCCCGGTGCGGGGCTGCTGACCCTGGATGGAGTGGTTGCCGAAGTTGGTGTCGACCTCGACGTCCTCGATCCCGTCGACGATCTCGCCGTCGGCGAGCAGCGCCGGCCCGAACGACAGGGTGTTCCAGACGCCGTCGGCGACGAGCTGGTCGGCGGACACCGTCGTCTCGTCGTAGACCCGCACGCTGCCGTCGCGGTAGAACGCCAGACCGGCCCGGGCGCCGGCGTCGCGGAACGCGATGCCGTTGCGGATGACGATGCCGGTGTCGCGGAAGCCGTAGTAGTCGCCGTTGATCGCGAAGACCGCGTCGTTGTCCTGCGCGATGGCGGAGGTGTTCTCGACGATGTTCTCGCCGAAGCTGTCGTCGGCGAAGGCGGACCGCAGCAGCGTCGCGTCGGTCAACGTGAGGTCGGCGACGAAGTACGTGACCGTCGCGTCCCCGCTGCCGGTGGACACCGTCGCGATGCTCAGCGACACCGCGTCGGAGGTGTAGGAGGTCGCCGTGACCGTCGGGGCGGCGGTCGCGACCGCGCTCGAGGCCGACGTGACCGACGTGGCCGACGTGGTGGTCGGGGCGGTGTAGCTGCTCTGGAGCGCGCTGACGTCGGAGACCTCGACGTGGTCGATGACGAAGCGGTCCAGCGCCCAGGCGGTGGCCCCGCCGGCGGACAGCGTGGCGGCGACGGCGCCACCGAGGAAGGCCTTCCGCAGGAAGCGGCGGCGCGGCATCGTCGTGCCGGGCGGGGGTGTGGGTTGCATGGGGTCAGTTCTCCCAACCCCCGCTGTGCCCCGGCTGAGCGACGACCCAGCCCGGGCTCAGAGCTGTCAGCCGGGGAGCACGAGCCTCCCGTCGACCCGGCGAGGCACCGACCGGTCGTCGTCCCGCAGCTCCGTCGGCAGCACCGCGGCGGGGGCGTTCTGCCAGGTCACCGGGCGCAGGAAGCGGCGGATGGCGGTGGCCCCGACCGAGGTGTGCGCCGACGTGGTGGCCGGCCACGGGCCTCCGTGGGTCTGCGCCCAGGCGACCAGCACCCCGGTCGGGTACTGGATGAACACGATCCGGCCGGCGCGGGACCGAAAATGCTCGACCAGCCAGCCGATCTCGGGCTCGTCGTCGGGTTCGAGATGGACGGTGCCGGTCAGCGACGGCGGCACCCGGGACAGCGCGGCGGCGAGCTCCGCGTGATCGGCGTAGCGGACGATCACCGCCGACGGGCCGAAGCACTCCGCGGAGTCGGCGTCGGTGAAGCCGCTGGCGGGCACCGACCACACCGCGGCGGGAACCGCGGGGCCGGCGGCGGCATCGGACGCGGCCCCGGACCACCGTTCCGCCTTGCGTACCCGGTAGGCGGTGGAGATCCGCTCGTAGTGCAGCACCGCGGGCGGGGTGTCCGTGACGGCGTCGGTCAGCGCGGCGACCAGGGCGTCGCCGGCGTTCCCTGCGGGCACGAACACCACGCCCGGCTTGGTGCACAGCTGCCCGCCGGAGCCGGTCACCGACGCCGCCAGCCCGGCGGCGA
>JBQGEH010000766.1:0-2350 GCA_052039515.1 Nakamurella sp.
AGCACGACGAGGGCGACGCCGTAACGCCAGCCCACGACCGCGACCCTGGTCGCGCTGGCCGTCGCCGCGGTGATCGCCGTGCTGGTCCCGCTGCTGGCGGTCGTCGATCTGGACGTCGTGGGCCGCCCGCTGCTCGCGGTCGCGTTCTTCGTGCTGGTTCCCGGTGTGCCGGTCGCGGTGTCGCTGCGGCTGCGCAGCGGCCTGGCCACCGCCGCGCTCGCGGTGGCCACCAGCTTCAGCTACCACGGCATCTTCGGCACCTTCGCCATCGCCGACGCGTTCTGGCACCCCGTCGGCAGCGCCTGGATCGCCACCGTGCTCGGTCTCGGGTTCACCGCACTGGCGCTGCGCGGCCGCCGGCCCGCCGCGGCCGCACCGTCGCCGCGGCGCAACGCCGTCGCCGACCCGGTGCGATGGCTGTGCGTGGCCGCCGTCGTGGTGGCCGCCGGATTCTGGTTCTGGGAGACCCGCACGATGCGGCTCGCCGACGCCGCCAACTACGGCGTGCTGCAGGTCGTGGGCTGGCGTTACGGCGTCGCCCTCGTCGTGCTCGGCGCGGTCACCCTGTACGCCCTGTTCCGGCCGCGGGTCGACCACCTGGTGCTGACGCTGGCCGCGACCGTGTGGGCGCTCATCGGCTACGCGACCGTCAGCGTCGCCGACGGCCAGGGCAGCGTCCCGGTCGGCTGGATCCACGTCGCGTTCGTGCAGTACATCTCCGACTTCGGCGCCGTCCCCTCGAGCTACGACGCGCGCTTCAGCTGGCCCGGCTTCTTCTCCGCCGGCGCCCAGCTCGTCGCCCTCGCCGGGACCGCGGACGCCCGCAGCTTCCTGGTCCTCGCGCCGGTGGTGTACTTCCTCGCTGCGCTGCCCGGACTGCTGCTGATCGCCCGCGCGATCACCCACTCCTGGCGCTGGTCGTGGGTCGCGGTGTTCGTCTACCAGCTCACCAACTGGTACCAGCAGGACTACTTCTCCCCGCAGGCCACCGCCTTCGTCATCTACGTGGCCGTCATCGGCACCCTGCTGTGGATGATCGACACCGCGGTGGTCCCGCGGCTGCCGGGCAACCTGGCCGCCAAGATCGTCGGTGCGCTACGGCGCACCCCGCAGCTCCCCGAGGGCATGAGCCGCGGCACCGCCCAGGGTCTCGGGGTGCTGCTGGCCGTGCTGTGCGGCGGCATCGTGGTGATCCACCAGCTGACCCCGTTCACGCTGATCTTCGCACTCGCCGGCTTCGCCCTGGTCGGCCTGACCCGGTACCGCCTGCTGTGGCTGACCACCGGGCTGGTCTTCGTCGGCTACTTCTCCTACGGCGCCACCGACTTCTGGATCGGCCACCTCGACGGGCTGCTCGGTGACGTGGGGCAGGTCGGCAACGCGCTGAACGCCGGCGTCGGCGGCCGCATCGTCGGCGACCCGACGTACCAGAGCAACCAGTACTTCCGCATCGGCTGGTCGCTGCTGCTGTTCGTGGTCGCCGCGATCGGGGTGCTGCTGCTGCGTCGGCGCCGCGAGGCGCTGTTGCTCGCGGGTCTCGCGTGCGCGCCGTTCGCGCTGCTCATCGTGCAGAGCTACGGCGGCGAGGTCGTCATCCGCTCGTTCCTCTACGCCTCGCCGGTGCTGGCGCCGCTGTTCGCGGTCGCCCTGCGTGGTGCCGCCGGCTTCCTGCGGGCCCGCCTCGGTGCGCGTGGACCGGCGGCGGACCGTCGTCCGCTCACGGCGATGGGCGGCTGGCTGGCCGCACTGCTCCCGGTCGTGGTGGTGGCCGCCCTGATGCTGACCTTCACCCGCGGCCTCAACGCCTCCTTCGAACGGACGCCGCCGGATCAGGCCGCCGCCGGCCAGCAGCTGAAGGACAGCGCGGTCCGCGGTGACGAGATCGGATTGATGCTCTACCGCGGGCTCACCCCGTACGCCGCCATCCGGGAGATCGGTATCGAGTCGATCGAGGCCGAGACCTGCGCCGACGTCGACCTGACCGACTGCCTCGAGCAGGATCCGCTGCCCCGCTGGATCGTCGTGACCTCCACCCAGGAGCGGCTCGGCGAGCTCACCCGGAGCCGACCGGAGGGCTGGGTGTGGACGTTGGCGCAGCAGCTGATCGATTCCGGTCGCTACCGGCAGGTCTACACCGGCACCGAGGCGTGGCTGCTCGAACTGAATCCCGGAGGGGGAAACTGATGCGCGACGTGATCATCGGCTGGCTCGGTCTGGTCGTCTTCGTGGTGGCGGTGGTCGCCTCGCTCGGCGCCGACTTCTTCCGGCAGCGTGACACCGCCGGGGAGGGCGACGGGATGGCCGCCTCCCGGCAGCCCGGCGGGCGGGTGTTCTGGCTGACCGTGGTGGC
>JBQGEH010000767.1:0-4884 GCA_052039515.1 Nakamurella sp.
GCGGGTAGCCGTAGCCGGGCTGCGGCTGGGACGGACGCGGTGGCTGCTCGCCGGGGTAGGTCATGACGCTCCTCGACACCGAGGGGGCCTGGTGTCCCGGGGGTCGGTGATCCGTGATCATTCTGACCCGGCGGCGCCCCGCGCGGGCGGGTTTCGCCAGGTCAGTACGTCCGACGGGTCAGGCCGGCGTCTCGATCCGACGCGGGATGAACGCGACCGCCAGCCCCATCAGCACGGTGAGCACCGCCCCGACGAGGAACACCTGGTGGGCCGCCGTGCTCATTGCCGCCGCCGACGGGTTGTCGCTGCCGCCCAGGCTCGCGTTGGCGATCGCACCGAACAGGGCGACGCCGACCGCGCTGCCGACCGAGCGGGAGAACATGTTCGTCCCGGTGACCACACCGCGGTCGGTCCAGCCGACGCTGGACTGCGCGGCGATCAGCGACGGGCTGGCCACCAGCCCCATCCCGAGGCCGACGACGAAGCAGTACAGCCCGACCTGCCAGACCGTTGACCCGAGCCCGAGCGTCGCGGTGAGCGCCGCGCCCGCGACCACCAGCACGGAGCCGATCAGCGCGGTGTTGCGGAACCCGATCCGCAGGTAGAGCCGCCCACTGAGGCTCGCCGCGATGGGCCAGCCGAGGGTGAGGGTGGCCAGCGCGAACCCGGCCGTCAGCGGGCCCGTCCCCAGCGCGGTCTGCACGTAGGTGGGGACGTAGGAGGTCAGCCCGAGGAGCACCGCCCCGACCAGGAAGGTGGTGGCGTTGGTGGCGGCGAGGAGCCGCCGGCGCAGCACCCACAGCGGCAGGATCGGCTCCGCCGCGGTCCGCTCGACCAACACGAATCCGACCAGCAGCAGCGGGCCCACGATCAGCACGGCCAGGCTCGGCACCGACGTCCACGCCCACGCCTCGCCGCCCTCGAGCAGGCCGAGGATCAGCAGGGCACAGCCGACGGTGAGCAGCAGCGCTCCGCGGACGTCGATGACGTGCGGCGTCCGGTGCACCTCCTCGCGGAAGTTGCGGGCCAGCAGCCACCCGGCGAGCAGGCAGAACGGGATGTTGACGAAGAAGATCCAGCGCCACGACACCCACTCGGAGAACACCCCGCCCAGCGTCGGCCCGACCACCGCCGAGATCGCCCAGACGCTGGCCAGGTAGCCCTGCACCCGGGCCCGCTCGGCGACGGTGTAGATGTCGCCGGCGATGGTCATCGCGATCGGCTGCACCGCGCCGGCGCCCAGGCCCTGGATGGCCCGGAAGACGATGAGGGCGGGCATGCTCCACGCGAACCCGCACAGGATCGAGCCGAGCAGGAACAGCCCGATGCCCAGGAAGATCACCGGCTTGCGCCCGTACAGATCGGCGAAGCGGCCGTAGATCGGCACCGACACCGCCTGCGCCAGCAGGTAGATCGAGAACAGCCAGGGGAAGGACGTGAACCCGCCGAGGCTCTCGACCACCGACGGCACCGCGGTGGCGATGATCGTCGAGTCCAGTGCGACCAGCGACGTGCTGAGCATCAGGGCGATGAGGATGGGGCCCCGGTCGGAGCGGAAGCCGACCGGGCGGACCTCGGTGTCGGGTGCGGTGCTGCGGGTCATGCGTCTCCTCGGCGTGCTGTCAGTGCAGCAGTGCCCGCCGCGGACCCCGCCGACGCTCCCAACCACGGCGTCGGCGGGGACATTCCCCCTTTCGGGCGGCTCAGTGCCGGCGCGACCCGGCCCGGCGGCGCCCGGCCACGACGAAGACCGCGCCGATCGCGAGCAGCCCCAGTCCCCACAGGCCCGGGGTGCGGGCGTCGGTGCCGGTGTAGGCGAGCGGTCCGTCGGCGTGCCGGGTGGGGTGGGCCGACGTGGTCGGCCCGCCTGTCGTCGGGGCCGGTGTCGTGCTCCCGCTGGTCGGCTGAGTGGTCGGGGCCACGCTGGTCGGCTCCGTGGTGGTCGGCTCCGCAGACGTGGTCGGGTCCGGGGTGGGTTGCGTCGTGGTGGGATCCGGCGCCGCCCCCACCGTGTAGGAGTACGGGAACACCGCCAGCACGGTGCCGGTCGAATCACCCGGGTTGACGAAGGGGGTGTTGCCGGTGTCGAACGACGCCGGCGTGAGGACGGCGAGGAAGCCGGTCACCAGGGTCCCCTCGGGGGCGTCGGCCGTCAGGACGGCGTTCAGGGTGCCGGCGGCGCCCGGGTCGATGACGGCCTGCGCCGCCCCGGCGCCGGTGGCGGCCATCCAGGCGGTGCCGTCCGGGGTGGTGACGGTGGTGTCGTAGGCGCGGGTGCGGACCTGCGCGGTGACCGTCCCCGTCCCGGTGGGCGCGATGTCGGCGACCGCGCCGGGCACCGTGAACAGGGTGTCCCACGGCCCGGCGGTCAGCGGCCCGTCGATCGTGACGCGGGATGCGGTGCCGGGCGCGGCCAGCGCGTTGCGGCTGCCGGACGGGTCGTAGACCCCGAACGTCGCAGGCGTGGTACTCGTCGCCGTCGCGGTGAGATCACTGCTGAACGGCGGGATCAGGAAGATCGGTTGGCCCTGTCCGGCCGCCACGGGCAGTGCGACGGGCCCGCCATTGGCCGCGGGGGCGAGGTCGAGGACGACGGAGTCGGCGGTCCGCGCGTCGCCGACCACCTCGATCGTGTCGGGGCCGGGGTTGCGCACGGACAGCGAGACCGGCACCGAGGTGCCGCGGGGGATGACGGTGCCGTCCGGCAGCCCGGTCGCGGTGGGGGCGACCGCGTCCAGCGACAGGTCGACCTGGAGGTCGAGACCGGGGGTGGCCTGCTGCACGAGCGTGTCGTAGATCTGCACCTGGACCTGCCAGCGGCCGGCTGCCGGATCGGCGACGGAGGCCTGCAGTCCGCCGAGCAGGGATCCCTCGGTGAACTGGTCCAGCGTCGAGGTGATGGACACCGGCAGCCCGGTCGGGTCCACCAGCACGATGATCCCGAGCGTCTCGATCGAGGTCGCGATGGGGACGGTCGCGACCGCGGTCAACGAGCGGCGACCGGCCGGTACGTCGACATCCCAGGTCTGGGTCTGCTGGGCGGCACCGGCCCGTCCGGCGGTGGGCAGCAGCGGGGCCGTGACGCGCGCGGTGTCGGCGCCGGTCAGATCGACCGGTCGACGCAGCACCACCGGGATCTGCAGCCGGTCGGCGATGCGCAGGGTGGTGACCCGGTCGCCCGGGGTGGCCGGCGCGGGCAGCACGGTGGAGACCCTGGTGGTGGCCCCGGGGGCCAGGACGGTCGTCGCGGCGGTCGGGACGGCGACGGTGGCGCGGCTCGCGGTGTCCAGGGCGAGGACCCCGGCGAACGGGGTGCTCGCCGCCGTCTGCACGACCACCGTCCAGGTCCCGGCGGCCGGGGCGGGCAGCGTGAGCTGCAGACCGCTCGTCGAGTAGCCGGCCGTGGCCACCCCGCCGTCCGGAGCGACCGCCGTGACCTGCAGGAACGGAACCGAGTCGTCGTCGAACAGGCCGGTGAGCACCTGCAACCGGGCCCAGGGCAGATCGGCCGGCACCTCGACGGCGATGCTGGTGGCGATCAGCGGGCGCACGGGCCTCGACTGCTTCGCCGACGAGGTGAGGCCGTCCAGGAACGGCACCGCATCCGGGGCGAACGCGATCGGGTAGGTGGTGCGCTCGGTCGCGGTGTCCTCGGTGAGCGCGAGGTCGGTCATCGGCACCGGCGTACCGCCGGTGTTGGTGACGTCGACCTCGACCGGCAGCGCGGCGCTCCCGGTGGCGGCGATCCGGTCGACGGAGGCGACCAGGGTGTCCGCGCCCTCGGGGGCGTCCAGCCGCGGCAGCAGGTCGTCGGCCGGCAGGTTGCGGGCGGCGAGCACGGCGGCCCGGGCGTCGACCTGTCCGTTGCCCTGGACGTCGGCGGGCAGCCCGAGATCGGACGCGGTGCCGCTGAGGATGCGACGCACCTGCGCCGGCGTGGGGTCGGCGCCGGCGGGGCCGTCCCGGTAGGCCTGGATGACCAGGGCCGCGACGCCGGCGACGAACGGCGCGGACTGGCTGGTGCCGGCGAACGGGATGAGGTCGGCCCCCCGCGTCCCGTCACCGATCGCGCCGCACTCCTGGTACTGCGGCTGCGGGCTGCAGGCGCTCCAGCCGGCGAAGCCCGGGGCGACCAGGTCGATGGTGCGGGCCGTCATGGTGGTGCCGGACGAGGAGAAGAAGGCGGGCGCGCCGTTGTCCCAGGTGCCGTCGCCGAACCGGCTGATGCCCAGCGCGCCGGTCTGGGCGTAGGTCCGCAGCGTGGTGGTGGCGCCGACCGCGATGACCCCGGGGACGGCCGCCGGGACGCTGATGGTGTTGTTCGCACCCGCGTCGCCGCTGGACGCGACGACGACCACGCCGGCCTCCACGGCGGCCGCGTTGACCGCCTGCACGGCCGACCGCAGGCCGGCGTCCGGCACGATCGGGAAGCCGAGGGACTCGCTGATCACGTCGACGTCGGCGACGGTCACCGCGTAGTCCACGGCCTGCAGCAGGCCGGAGACGGTGAGCGTCCCCTGGTCCTGGATGTCGCCGATGACCAGGTCCGCGGCCGGGGCCACGCCGACGACCCGCACGTAGCAGTGCCCGCCGGGCAGGGTGACCGCCGCCGGGTTGACGATGTCGGCCAGGTCGTGGGTGACGCCGCCCTGCGCGCCGATCGACGACGCGTCACCGAACGCCTCGGCCGCGGCGCCCGGGGCGCTGGGCCCACCCGCCCCGTAGACGCGGTAGTCGACGACGACCGACGTCCCGTCGGGCCGGATGAAGTCGGGGTCGGCCGGGTCGAGGTTGGTGGTGACGATGCCGATGGTGACGCCGTCGCCGTCGTAGCCCAGCGCCGCGGCGGTCGCGGCGTCCGGGTCGTCGGAGCGGACGTTCATG
>JBQGEH010000768.1:0-3533 GCA_052039515.1 Nakamurella sp.
CGGCCCGGGGCGCCCGGGGTCGCGGCCCGGGGGGGGCGCGGGGGCCCCGACCGGGCGATGGCGGCGTCGCCGGGCCCGGTGCCGGCGTCGATGGTGGTCACGGTGAAGCCGGCCGGGGCAGGGGCACCGGCCGCCGGCACCACGCGGACCCGGTAGGCGTCGGCGCCGGACACCAGCAGCGGTTCGGTCACCGCCGCTGCGGCGGCCGCGGCGAGAGCAGCCTCGACGGTGCCGTCGTCGGGTCCACCGTCGGTCTCCTCCAACGGCTGCCAGGACGACCACACCCCGTCCTCCCGGACGGTGACCTCGACGGCTGGCGCCGGACCGGTCCCGGCGTAGCTGAACCCGATGGCGTCGAACGGCTCGGCGACCGTGTCCCCGGCGATCAGGGCCGGCTCCCCGGTGGGTCCGGTCGCGGCCGGCTCCGGCGCGCTCCCGTCGGTGTCGGTGGCGCCGGTGCCGGTCGTATCGCTGTCGGTGGCGTCGGTGCCGGTCGCGTCGGTGCCCGGTGCGGAGCGGCGGTCGGTGCCGGTTGCGACCGGGACCAGCGGGACCTCCGTGCGGTGCACCACCGGAGCGACGCCCGGGGTGTCAGTGGGGATGGCGGCGGCGGGGGCGGCGGGTGCGGTGGGGGCCGCGACCGCCGGGGCCGGCGTCATGGTGGCGGCGACCACCGCCGCGGCGGTCAGGGCGATCCATCGGCGGGCAACGGTGGGCACGGGCGATCAGCTCTCCGCATCGTGGAGCCGGTCGCGCGACGGGCCGGGCCGTCGACGTCGATCGGGAGGAACGGCCCGAACCGGGCCCCGGGGATCCCCGGTGACTGCAGTGAACATCAGCACCCAGCGTCCTGGCAAGACCACACAGAGTCACCTAGGCGGGTGGTCCGACCCGACTGACGCCCGGGTTGCCCGCACGCAGAGCGATATGGATCACCCTCGTTCGAGAATGGCCGCCCATAGGCGCTACATTCTGCAGACATTCATCAGTGGATCCATCACCGGCGATGCAACGGTGATCACGGAATGGAAATCCGTGGTCACGATGTCGCGGTGACCACCGACAGCCACCCTCGAGGCGCAGCCGTGGCGGGTGCCGACCCGGACCGCACGGGTCGGCGATGCGACATCACTCTCCGCGACGAAGCGGGCATGAATGCTACCCGATGTAGTGCCTTGACTGCATTGCGTCACCAAACTACCGTCGAATCCAGTAGATGGTCGCTGTCAGTCAGGACCGGCGATCGACCCGAGGACCTTCCGCCGGACATCCCGGCAGGACCGACCGGGCCGGCACCGCGGTGCCGATGGGTATCGGGAAATGCATTCCGAGCAATCGCCAGACAGGTCGACGAGAAAGGACCGCCGGGATGATCCGGAACATTCGGACATCCCGTCCCGTGCATTTCCGACCCGAATGTGCCGCAGCACCCGCACGACAATTCACGATGCGCACTGCATTACGGCGCATCGAACGCTTTCTCCGTCGACACCACCACCCCGTCGGGTGGCAGATGGCCCCGTACGACCACGCACCGTCGGCTGGAACACCCCGCACCACCCGCTGACCCACCACCCGCCCATTCCGCAGCCGGGCGCCACCGCCGCCCCGGCCGCACCACGAGGAGTTCGCATGCGCAGGACACTGACGACGATCCTGGGGGTCGCTGCCCTGGCCGCCGGGGTCGCCATCACCCCCGGCGTCGCCACCGCCGCGGCCGCCGGCAACGTGCAGCTGCCCAAGGTCAGCCCGGCCGCCGGCTGGGAGACCCCGGCGTTCGGCACCAACGACAGCCAGATCGGCGAGAAGTTCTCCGCCGCCGCCGTCGGCGACTTCGACAACAACGGTGTGCTGGACATCGTCGCCGGCTTCCCGGACGGCAACATCTACGCCTGGCGCACCGACAACGGCGCCCGCTGGTTCCAGTACTGGACCGGACCCGGCGCGATCCAGGCCTCACCGGTGCTCATCGACTACAACCGCGACGGCCGGCTGGACGTCGTCTACGCCAACACCCACGGCGACGTGGGCGTCGTCGGCGCCGACACCCGCTCACTGCTGAAGGTGAAGTTCGGCCCGGACAAGCCATGGAACGGCGCCTTCGGCACTCCCGCGGTGGCCGACATCGACGGCAACGGCAACTACGAGATCGCCGTCACCGGCTTCGACGGCTACGTGCACGTCTGGATGGAGAACGGCCTGGAGTTCCCCGGCTGGCCCAAGTTCCTGGGCGACACCAGCTGGTCCAGCCCCGCCGTCGGCGACATCGACGGTGACGGCAAGCCGGAGATCATCGCCGGCTACGACTGTGACGGCGCCCCCGGCCAGACCTGCGCCCCCGACTACGGCGGGTACGTCGGCGCCTGGAACCCGGACGGCAGCAACGTGCCGGGCTGGCCGAAGTTCATCGCCAAGCAGGTCGTGTGGTCCTCCCCGGCGCTCGCCGACCTGGACGGCGACGGCCGGCTCGACGTGATCGTCGGTCAGGGCAATATGCCCGGCACCATGTGGGACAACTACGCCCAGAAGATGAATGGCCAGTACGTCTACGCCTTCCGCGGCGACGGCTCCAACGTCCCCGGCTGGCCGGTGGGCATCGGCCGCAACGTGACCTCATCCCCCGCGGTCGGCGACGTGAACGGTGACGGCCGCCCCGACGTGGCCGTGGTCGCCGAGGACGGCTACCTCTACACCTTCAACCACGCCGGCCAGACGCTGTTCGCCCGGTGCGCCGGCAACAACCCCTACGCTCCGCCGAACACCGGCGTGGCCACCTCCACCACCTGCCCCGGCCTGCACGCCTCGGCCTCCATCGCCGACGTCGACAACGACGGCCGGCAGAACGTGGTCATCGGCGGCGAGCAGTGGCTGCGGGCCTACGACGCCAACGGCGACCTGCGCTACAGCGGCGAGACCGCCGCCTACACCGACCCGATGACGGCCACGCCCAGCATCGTCTCGGTCAACGGCAAGACCTGGATCGTCGAGGTGACCGCCAACCGCAACACCGGCCGCGTCTTCGCCTGGACCACCAACACCGCGCTGGGTGCGGCCGACTGGCCGACCTTCAAGGGCAACTACAAGCGCAGTGGTACCAACGCCAAGCCGACCGCGGTCGCCGCGGCCGCCCCGCAGGTCGCCGTCTACAAGAACTCCTACAGCTCCACGCTGTACCGGGTGGTGGACGGCAAGGCCGTCGCCATCGACTACGCGGCCTGGTCCAAGCTCGGCTTCCCGAACCCGCAGAACAGCCCCACCGAGTTCGTGAAGTACCCGTGGGCCCCGACGCTGTACGCCGTGACCTTCTGGCCGGCGGCCTGGCAGTGGGACAAGCTGACCTACGACCAGTGGTCGCGGGCCGGGTTCCCCAGCGCCCGCAACGCCGGGTGGATCGCGGGTTCGGACCTGTACAAGAAGAGCGGTTCGAGCACCCTGTACGTCAAGGACCCGGCCGGCCTGGTCCACGAGCTCACCTACGCCGAGTGGGCGGCGATGGACTTCCGCGCCCCGCGCACCGTCTGACGCACCCACCG
>JBQGEH010000769.1:0-2749 GCA_052039515.1 Nakamurella sp.
CCGCAGCGAGGGGGTGAACCAGCACGGGACGGTGGTCATCGTCTTCCGGCGCAGTTTCATGGTCTACCGCCGCGGGCACCTGCCGACACCGGGGTCACGCGCGTGACCGGCTCACTGGCCGGTGCGCCCGTCCACGCACTCGCGCAGCAGGTCGGCGTGCCCGCAGTGCCGGGCGTACTCCTCGACGAGGTGGACGACGACGTCGCGGACCTCGACCGGCTCACCGTGCCGGGTCACCACGGCGTCCAGCGGGATCGCCGCCAGCACCCGCTCGGCGTGGGCCACCTCGCGTCGCCACGCTGTCCACGCCTCGTCGACCACCGCCTTGTCGTCCACCGCGCCGTCGAAGTCGAGGTCCGGCCGGTCCGGGTCGGTGAACAACCGTGGCACGTCGGCACGTCCCTCGAGCACCTGCACCGCCCAGATGTGCTCGACCTTGGCCAGGTGACGCAGCAGACCGAGCAGCGACAGCGTGGACGGCGGCACCGACCGCGCCGCCAACTGGGCCGGCGTCAGTCCCTCGCACTTCAGCGCCAGGGTCAGCCGGAAGTGCCGCAGGTAGGAGTCCAGGACGGCACGCTCGCCGCGGCTGTGCTCGGCCGGGACGTGCCGTGGGTCGTCCTCGGGGTCGAGCCACAGGTCGGGGAATCGTCGGGTCACGTCGATCAGCCTGCCTGGCTGCGGGGACGAGGCACCAGCAGCCCGGCCGGTGGCCGGCGGTGAGCGTCGCGGACGCGGTCACCGCGTTGTTCGTCCCCGGCGACCGCCCCGACCGGTTCGGCAAGGCGCTGGCCGCGGGCGCCGACGTGGTCATCGTGGACCTGGAGGACGCCGTCGTCCCGGCGGCCAAGACCGCCGCCCGCGCCCACGTCGCGGCCGCGGCGGCGGACGGCGCCCGGTTCCTGGTCCGGATCAACGCGCTCGACGGGCCCGAGCACGCCGCCGACGCCGCGCTGCTGCGTGCTCTGACCGGCGGCGGGAGCACCGCTCCGCTGGGCGTGGTCGTCCCCAAGGCCGAGAATCCGGGCGCGCTCGCCGCCCTTCTCGCGGGGGTGCCGGCCGGGCCGCTGCCGGTCGTGGCGCTGGTCGAGACCGCCCGGGGCGTGCAGGCGGCACCGGCACTGGCCGCCGTCCCGGGGCTGACCCGGCTCGCGTTCGGCGCGCTCGACCTGACCGCCGACGTCGGGGCCGTCGGGGACGCCGGCCCACTCCTGGGGTACGCCCGCTCCCGGGTGGTCGTCGCCTCCCGCGCCGCCCGCATCGCCGGGCCGCTGGAGTCCCCGCCGACGGAGATCGCCGATCTCGCGGCGGTGACCGCCGCCGCCCGGGCCGCCCGGGGGCTCGGGTTCACCGGATGTCTGTGCCTCCACCCGGCCCAGCTCGCCGCGGTCCGCACCGCGTTCGCGCCGAGCGCCGAGGAACTCGCCTGGGCCCGACGGGTCCTCGCCGCCGGCGACGCGGCCGCCCAGGTCGACGGCCGGATGGTCGACCGCCCGGTCGCCGAACGGGCCCGGCGGCTGCTCGCCGCCGCCTCCGGCGGGCCCGGACGGGTGTCGTCCGGGGACCCGGAGGAGGCTGCACGGACATGACGGCGTGGGTGGCGATGCTGCGGGCGGTGAACGTCGGGGGCGCGCGGGTGGCGATGGCCGACCTGCGGTCCATCGGTGAGGCCGCCGGCTTCGACGATGTGCGGACGCACCTCAACAGCGGCAACCTGCTCTTCACCGCGCCCGCGGACGGAGCGCAGCGGTACGCGGCCACCGTGTCGTCGGCGCTGGCGAAGCTGGTCGGACGGCCGGTGCCGGTGATCGTGCGACCGGTGGACGCCCTGGCCCGGGCGGCCGACCGGGCGGCGGCGCAGTTCCCGGACGCGCCCGAAAAGACCGTCGCGGTGGCCTTTCTCGACCGTCCGGTGCTCGACGTCGCGCCGGACCGGCTGGGGGCCTTCGACGACGAGCGGTACGTCATCGACGGTGACGCGGTGCACCTGCTGTATCCGAGCGGGCAGGCCCGCAGCCGCCTGACGCTCCCGGTGATCGAGAAGCGGCTGGGGGTGGTCGCCACCGCGCGCGGTTTGCCGAGCATCCGCGGCATGGTGGCGAAACTGTCGGGCTGACCGCTGGAGTCGGTGCCCCGCAGGTGTTCTCGCCGGGGTGTCGCGTGGACCCGGTGTGGGAGGACCCACCGACGACGGGTGCCGCGTTGACCGTGCGGTGCACGGCGACTACGGTCGGCAGTGAATGAGCGTTCATGGAATCGAGCGCACCAGCCGGCGGACCTCCGCCCGACTCCTGCACCCGCCGCTCCGCGGCACGACGACAAGGACCCCCATGACCATCGCCCTCTCCCCGGTCTCCTCCGTCCGCGACACCACTGTGCGTCGCGACATCGCCCTGCTGATCGGACGTCTCGGGCTCGGCCTGATCTTCGTCGCCCACGGGTGGCAGAAGCTGGTCACCAACGGCATCGACGGCGTGACGGCCGGCTTCACGCAGATGGGCATCCCCGCCCCTGCGGCCAGCGCGTGGTACTCGGCGCTGGTCGAGCTGGTCGGCGGCGCCGCCCTCGTCCTCGGCGCCGCGGTGCCGCTGGTCGGTCTGCTGCTCACCGTCAACATGCTGGGGGCGCTGTTCTTCGTGCACCTGGACGCCGGGCTGTTCGCCACCGACGGCGGGTACGAGCTGGTGCTGGCGCTGGCCGTGGGGGCGGCGATGCTCGGGCTGCTCGGCTCGGGCCGGTTCGGTCTGGA
>JBQGEH010000770.1:0-1737 GCA_052039515.1 Nakamurella sp.
CGTTCTCCGGCTCACCGGTCACCGCCTCGACGAGCGCGCCGAGGAGCTCGAAGTTGATGTCGGAGTAGCGGAATGCCGCACCGGGCGGCGCCTCCAGCGGCGCGGTGAGCGCGCGCCGCAGACCTTCGGGCCGGTTCTCGTGGGTGAGCCCCCACGGGTCGTCGAGGTTCACATCACCCGGCAGGCCCGAGGTGTGGGTGAGCAGGGTCCGTACGGTGACGTCCGTTCGGCGGGGATCGTTCGTCGGATTGAACGCCGGCAGATACCGCTGCACGGGATCGTCGAGACGCACCCGCCCCTGCTCGTAGAGCTGCATGACCGCGGTCGCCGTGGCGAGGACCTTGGTCAGTGACGCGATGTCGAACACGGTGTCGACGGTCATCGGCTCGGCGGGCGTGGCGACACCGTCGACACCCGGTTCGCCCGCCGGCTTGCGCACCCCATAGGCATGCAACAGCGCGACCTGGCCGCGATGGCCGACCATCACCACCGCGCCGGGCAGCTGGCGACGCACGATCGCGGATGTCATCAGCGGCGAGACCTGGCCCAGCTCGCCCGGCGGTGGGCCCGGATACCCGTGGACCGGCGCGGCGTAGGCCGGGGACAGCGCGGACCCGGCGTCCGGCCCGGGCGGGACGGCGAGCGCCGCGACCAGGCCGAGCACGGCGGCCGCCACCGGCAGCGACCGGCGAGCGACGACGGTCAGGACGCGAGGGGGCACCCACCGAGAGTGCCAATGCCGGTACGTCCAGGCAAGGCGCGCAGTCAGGACGCCGGACCGGCGGGCTCGGCTGACGCCATGTCGACGGTGACGATCTCTGCGAGACCACTGACGCGCAATGTCGTCATCAGCAGCGGCGGGGCGACGATCGCGGCGATGTCGTCGGCAGCGGCGTACAGCACGTTGATCGCCGCGCTGTCCAGATATCCCACGCCGGCGAGGTCGACCGTCAACGGCGCACCCGATCGCGTCGCCTCCGCGGTGACATCGGCCAGTGCCTGTCTGAAGGCGCCGATGTTGCTGAGGTCGATCTCGCCCGCCGCGACCAATCGAAGGTCCCCGGCGACCGCCACGACGTCGAAGGAAAGCTGTGTCGGCATCAGAGAATCCTTGCGGACAGAGTGACGGTGGTTCCTGCCTCATCGTGGTCGACCGTGATGTCGTCCATCAGCAGCCGCATCAGCGTGACCCCGCGGCCACGCGTCGAATCGGGCACGTCATCCGGTACCTTCCAGGCGCCGGAATCGGTGATGGTCACCCGGATCCGATCGGCGGTAGCGCTCGCCCGCAGTGCCACGGTTCCGCCCGGATCGTCGCGGTGCCCGTGCTCGATGGCGTTCGCGACCGCCTCGCCTGTGGCGACCAGGATGTCGACGACCTGGTGGGGTCCGACTCCGGCGTGGTGCAACCAGTCGCGCAACGCGGCGCGGGCGGGTGCCAATTGCTCGGCGTGGGCCGGAAACGTCCGCTCCAGCGGTGCGGTGGGCCGATACAGGAGCAAGACGACGTCGTCGTGATAGCCGCCCGCGGGCGCCAGCCCGGCCATGACGGTGTCGACGACCTCGTCGAGCGCCGCGCCGCGATGCTCGCGGACCACCTCGAGGGCCCGGAGGAGACCGTCGTCCAACGTCGCCCCCCGCCGCTCGACGAGGCCATCGGTGTAGAGCATCAGCGTCGCCCCGGCGGGCACGACGGCCCAGGCTTCCGGCCGCGGATGGCCGGTGCGAACCCCCAAC
>JBQGEH010000771.1:0-7293 GCA_052039515.1 Nakamurella sp.
CCAGGGAGAAGCAGATGAGGTCGATGCGACCGACGCGCTGGTCGGTCGCGACCTGCATGACGACGACAACCGCCGCCGCCAGCAGCACGGGCAGGAAGGGCACGATGAACGGCGCGTCGTGGACCCGCACCGACTCCTCGCCCGCCTCCTCGAGCCGGGTCGGTCGCCGGATGGCGGTCACCGCGATCAGCACGAACGCGACCACCCAGCCCATGTCGGACAGGCTGCCGGTCTGGTAGCGGTCGCCGTCGGCGGACAGGTAGGCGTAGGCGCTGTCGGCCAGCGCCATCGCGGTCAGCGCGGCGGTCAGCAGCAGCAGCGGCCGCCGGTACGGGCCGGGGCGGGTGAGGGAGTAGACGACCATCGCCACGAACAGCACGTCGCCGATGGGGTAGGCCAGCGAGACGGCGAAGGCCAGCGGGTCGTCGACCGTGTTCTCGACCACCGTGCCCAGCACGGTCCACCAGGAGATCACCACCAGGGAGCTGGCGACGACGAGCCCGTCCAGCGCGTTGCGCATGCGGATGCCCGGCGGCTGGAAGTTCGGGAACTTCCAGAGCCCGACGGCCACCCCGACCGGGAACATCAGGAAACCCAGGTCGGCCAGGGACGGCAGCGGCGACGCCTCCTCGAGCACGAGCTCGTACCAGCAGTAGACCAGCTGACCGACCGCCCAGCCGGTGACGCCGACCCCGATCCAGGTCCAGCAGGCCCGCAGCGGACCCACCGACCGGCGGCCGGCCACCAGCGCCGCCACCCCGGCGCCGGACGACAGCACCAGCTGGGTCACGTCGCCGAAGACGGTCATGAACGGGCTGCCGGGAGTACCGGCGACGAAGACCGCACCCAGCGCGAGGACGACGACGGCCGCAGCGCCGAAGAGGCGCAGCGAGGACGCACGGGGAGCCGTCGTCGCGGTCACGGGCAGCTCCTGTGCAGACGAGGCGGGACCGGCGACGGGTACTCGGTGTCGGCACCCCGGACTGGTCGTCGATCACGCGGGCCGCCACGCCTGATCAGGTGAATCAGACGGCCCCCCCGGGCTCGACCTGGTCAGTATGACGGAGAAACCCCCGCCGCGACTGGCTTTCACACGACCGGACGGGGCCCCCGACACTTCCCACCCGGCGTGGGTACACAATCATCGGGCCGCCACACCCCCGCAGTCGCCCGTCGCCGTCCGTGGACGTCCGTCACGGGCGGAACCCGAGCCGCCAGGCCGACAGAACGAGGATCGCCATGACATTCGCCGCCAAGTTGCGCCGCGCACCGGTCCGGGTCGCCGCCGGCGCCTACATCCTCAACAGCGGACTGGGCAAGCTGAAGGGCGGCGCCGAGCAGGCCGCCGGCATCCACGGTTTCGCCACCGGCGCCTACCCGTTCCTGAAGAAGGTGTCGCCGCCCGCCTTCCTCAAGGGCCTCGGCGCCACCGAGGTCGCGCTCGGCGCCGCACTGCTGCTGCCGGTCGCGCCGGCCGGCCTCGTCGGCATCGGCCTGAGCGCCTTCGCCACCGGTCTCGTCGGCCTGTACGTGCGTACCCCCGCGCTGCACGACCGCTACCTGCGGCCCACCCCGGACGGCATCGGCATCGCCAAGGACGTCTGGCTCGCGGCCATCGGGTACGGCCTCGTCATCGACGCTGCGCTGGCCGAGTCGCCGATCACCCGGGCCGACTGAATCGGTCCGCCACCGGACGGCCGCAGCGGCGTCAGGAGCGGGTCGGGGCTCTCTGCTGAGTGCTGAACGACCCGTTCGGCCCAGTCGTGCGGCGTACCGTGGACCGATGCGCAGCACGACCCCGCCCGCCGGGCCGGGACGGTCGACGTGACCCTCGTCGACCCACGCACACCTACCCCCGTGACGGAGCCGCCGCCGGACGAGGGCGCTCCGGTGCCGCCGCCGTCGTCGCTGACCATCCGCGAGCGGGCCTTCGACCGGGCGGTGGCCGCCGCCGGGACGATGGGCCGGCTCTCCGCGCGGGCGGCCGGGACCGCCGAGATCCGCCGGGAACGACGGGCGGCGGACGCCCCCCGGCGGGCGCTGCGCCGCTCGCGGCGCGGGGTCGTCGCGGTGCTGCTGGCCGCGATCGCGATGTCCGGCTACGTGGTGCTGCGCACCGATCAGCAGCTCTCGGCCGTCGTGGTGTGGCCCACCGCCGGTTCGCAGTTCGTCGAGTCGGCCGAGTCGGCGGGTGACCCCGGCTACCGCACCACGATGACGATCGTCGCCGGCGGGTTGAACCGGAAGAGCGGCAACCTGGTCGCCGAGGCCCTGTCCCCGTCGCTGTCCGGCCCGCAGAACCGGGTGTTCAGCCTGGTCTACGGCAGCGGCATCGTCGACGCCGACATCGACGCCAAGTTCGACGCACTCTTCCAGCGGTTCCGGCCGGAGCGGCTCGTGCTCTACGGCAACAGCATGGGCGGCGACGTGGTGCTCAACATCGCCGAGCACTTCCAGGAGCGGTTCGCCGACCCTGCGCTGTACCGGCCGGGTCAGGTCGTGCCCACCCTGGACACCGTGTACCTGGACTGCACCCCGCTGGGGACGGCCGACGTCCGCTACTCCGCCCGCGCCCGCGCGGACTTCCTCACCGGACTCACCGAGGCCGTCGGCACCGACGGCGGTGCGGTCACCCGGCTCGCCGCCGAGATGCTGGTCCAGCGCAAGCAGTGGTCGTCCGGCAGCTACCCCAACCTGGTCGTCGACGGGCACCGCTTCGCCTACAAGTGGAACGAGGTGTGGCGGGAGAAGCTCAACCCGACCGGGGTCTCCACCGCCCTGGTCAAGGACCAGTACGGCGTCATCCGGCGCTTCGACGCGCGCCGGGTGTTCGGCCGGCTGCCCGACGGCACCGACGTCGTCTACCTGCGGCCCGAGGTCGGTACCGACGACAACACGATCAACGTCGACCGGGTGGAGTCGGCGCTGCGGACCTACGCCGACACCGACGGTCTGGACCTCACCGTGGTCGACATCCCCGGCGGCAGCCACGCGAGCGCCGTGCGCGACGCCGACCGGTACAACGCGGCCATCGTGGCGCATCAGCTGACCGCGCAACGCCAACGGGTCACCGAGGTGGCCCTGGGCCGCTGACCGGGCGCCCGCCCCTCCGGTGGAATGCCGGGGCCCGTCCGACCGGGGTGATCACGGTGGGTGGTCGTCACCGGTTCGCCGGGGTCCCCGGGGTGGCCGCGGATCGCCCGCTCGCGTCATGACGCCCGCCCGGGGGTCGGAGTACCGTCGGAAGGGCCGGATGAGACCCCCGGCGTGGGGGGTCGAGGGAGGCCCAGTGTGTCGATCCACCGCTTGATCCCGCAGATGCGGACCCCCTCGACGAGTGGTGGCCGGCGGCTCACCGTCCGCTCGACCCACACCGACCGGGTCGGTGTGCTCACCGTCTCCGGCGACGCCCGTCCGGACGCCCTGGACCCGCTGATCGCGGCCATCGACGAGCTGTTCGCGGCGGGGGTCCGGGCCATCGTGCTGGACTGCATGGACGTCACGTCCTGGTCGACCCGCGGCCTGGAGGTCGCCGTCCTCACCGCCACCCGGGCCCACGAGCAGCGCATCGGCTTCGCCGCCTGCGGTGTCCCCGACGAGCAGTTGACCTTCCTGCGCCGGCACTTCCCCGGGGTCCGCCCCGAGCAGTTCGCCCACCCCGGTCGCCGGTCGGCCGAGGATGCCCTGCTGTCGCACTCCAGCTGACCGCGCCGGTATCGGCGCATCCCCGTCCGGGCCACGGATCGCCCGGTGGCGGCCTTCTTTCCTCCGCCCGTCTTCGCTACGGTGCGGGAGGACGGTGGTCCGACACCATCGGTGCGATGCGGGACCGGAGAGGGCGAATCATGGGGGCGAGCGGCGTGACCCTTCACGCTGCCGGGCGGCGGACCCGCTGGTCGCCGGAGTGAAGCTGCTGCCCGTCGACGTCGTCAGACGCCGCTACCTGCTGCTCCTCGCGCTGCGGTGGCTCGCCGTCGGCCTGGTCATCCCGGTGCAGGCGCTGCTGCCGCTGGAGCGGGGCCTGTCGCTGGCTCAGCTGGGCGTGGTGATGGCCATCCAGGGCTTCGTGGTGCTGGGGCTGGAGCTGCCCACCGGCGGCCTGACCGACGCCTGGGGGCGCCGCCCGGTGCTGGTGCTGGCCTCGGTCATCGGCGTGGTCGCGACGACGGTGTACGTCCTCGCCCACAGCTTCGCCTGGTTCTGCGTGGCCAGCGCGCTGATGGGCGTCTTCCGGGCGCTGGACTCCGGCCCGCTGGAGGCCTGGTACGTCGACGCCACCCACGCCACCCGACCCGACTACCCGATCGAGCGCGGCCTGTCGGCCGGCAACGCGGTGCTCAGCGTCGCCATCGCCGCGGGTTCGGCGCTGGCCCTGCCGCTCATCACCTGGCGGCCCTTCGACGGCATGGAGCCGCTGGCCCTGCCGGTGGTGGCCGCCGTGGTCATCCAGGTGGTGCTGATCCCGCTGACGTGGGCGTTGCTGACCGAGCTGCGTCCGGCGGGTTCGCGGCCGGGGATGTGGGCGGGGGTGCGCGACGTGCCCCGGGTCATCGGCGGCGGCGTGACCCTGCTGCGGCGGTCCAAGGTGCTGCTGGCGCTGGTCTCGGTCGAACTGTTCTGGAGCTTCGGGATGCCCGCCTTCGAGTCGCTGACCCCGGTGCGGCTGGCGGAGATCCTCGGCGGCGACGCGGACCGGGCGGCGGCGGTCATCGGGCCGGCCGGGGCGGCGGCGTGGGGCGCGTCGGCGGCGGGGTCGGCGGTCGCCCTGTTGCTGAGCCGCTGGTGGGGAGTCGCCGCCAGCGCCGCGTTGCTGCGGATCGTGCAGGGCGCGACGGTGGTGACGATGGGTCTGGTCGGCGGGGTGGTCGGGCTGCTGACCGCGTTCTTCGCCTGCTACCTGGTGCACGGCGCGTCCAACGCGCTGCACAGCACGCTGCTGCACCGGCAGGTCGGCCCCGACCACCGCGCCACGGTGGTGTCGCTGAACTCGATGGTGTCCCAGCCGGCCGCGTCGGTGGGTGTCCTGGTGCTGACGGCGATCGCCGGGGCGTCGGGGGTCTCGTGGTCGTTCGTCGTCGCCGGGGTGGTCATCGCGCTGGCCGCGCCGTTGTACCTGCCGGCCCGCCGGGCCGAGCGCGCCGCCGTGCCGGACCCGGCCTGAGGCGCGCCCGGTCCGCTCAGTGGGTCGGCTTGCCGCCGGTGACGCCGAGCATCTCCGCGGTGATGTAGCTGGACTCCTGCGAGGCGAAGAAGACGTAGGCCGGGGCGAGTTCGGCGGGCTGACCGGCCCGACCCAGCGGCACGCCCTCACCGTGGCTCTCGACCTTGTCCTCGGTCATCGTCGCCGGGATCAGCGGGGTCCAGATCGGACCGGGCGCGACCGCGTTGACCCGGATGCCCCGGTCGGCCAGGCCCTGGCCCATCGACTTGGTGAAGTTGTGGATGGCCGCCTTGGTCAGGGCGTAGTCGAAAAGCTCCGGGGACGGGGTGGTGGCCTGGATCGACGAGCTGTTGATGATGGTCGAGCCGGGCTCCAGGAACGGGATCGCCTTCTTGGTCAGCCAGAACATCGCGTACAGGTTGGTCTTGAGGACCCGGTCGAACTGCTCGGTGGTCACCTCGGTGATGCCGCCCTGCTGCACCATCTGGTAGGCCGCGTTGTTCACCAGAATGTCGATCCCGCCCAGCTCGCTGACCGCGCTGTCGATGATCTCGTCGCAGGTGGCCTCTTCCCGGATGTCCCCGGGCACGAGGACGGCGCGGCGGCCGGCCTCGGTGATCCAACGGGCGGTCTCCTCGGCGTCGGACTGCTCGTCGGGGAGGTAGCTCAGGACGACGTCGGCGCCCTCCCGGGCGAAGGCGATGGCCACGGCCCGCCCGATGCCGGAGTCACCACCGGTGACGACGGCCCGCTTGCCGGTGAGCCGGCCGGTGCCGCGATAGCTCTCCTCGCCGTGGTCGGGCCGGTCCGGCATGTCCGAGGTCAGGCCGGGGTGGGCGATCTGCTGACCACCGCCGGTCTCCGGGTCGTCGTACCGCTCGGTCGGGTTCTGGGTGTCGAATTGATCGGACGTCATGCAGGAGCGATACCCACCGTCCCGGTCGCATCACCGCTCCGGGTGAGTCGTATGGGCTCAGCAGGCGTTTCGCTCGCGGCTCAGCTCAGCTGGGTCTTCGAATTGGCCTCGTAGGTGATGTCGGTCAGCTCGGAACGCAGGAAGTCGTCGTCGAGCAGCTTGAGGATCGCCCAGCGGTGCTGCGCGTCCGGGCTGAACACGAGCTTGGGGTGCGGGCCGTCGGCGTCCTGGACGGGGACGTCGATCGTGGGGTGCTTCTTCAGGAAGGTGACCAGGGCGGGCATGGTCACCGCGTCGGCGTAGCCCGGCCGGTCGAGTTTGGCCTGGATGCTGACCAGCTTGCGCATCATGTTCAGGTCGCTGCGGCAGGCCGCCTCCAGTTTGTCGCCGTCGACGATGTCGAGCTTGCCGATCGAGGCCCGGTACGTCTTCTCCGCCGACTTCCGCAGCTCCGGCAGCGCGCCGAACATCGACTGGTAGGTCGCCGGGGACTGCATCACCACGGTGCGGCCGTCCGGACCGTCGAGGACGATGAGGCGCAGTCCGCGGTCGATGACCAGCGGCTCCTCGGTGAGCCGGACGAACTGCTCGCCGCTCCACAGCGCCCACACCTTGCGTCGCTGCAGCGCCTTCTCCGGGGAGAACGCCTGGTAGAGCCGGCCGAGGTCGCGACCGTCGGCGTCGCGGACCCGCAGCACCAGCAGGCTCTTGCGGCCGAACTCGACGGACCGGTCGTACTGCGGGTGCGACGGCCGGGTGATCAGTGCCTCCACCGCGGCCAGCGGGCTGTCGGGGAGCACCGGGGAGTACAGCCACTGCTGCGCGCTCGGGCTGAGTCCCGGATCGGCCGGCCGCAACTCGGCGTCGGCGGCCACCCCGGCCGACTCGGCGCACTGGGCGAGCAGCTCCGACGCGAGCTCGCCGGACAGCGGGACCTCGTAGGCGACCGGGTCGGTGAGGGCCTCGGTGACCATCAGCAGGGTGAGCCGCAGCAGCAGGGTGGGGGTGAGACCGATGAGACCGCGGCGGAGCTCGGCGGCGACCGTGTCGGTGCCGGCGGCCTCGGTGCCGGTGCCGGTGGCGGTGGCGGGGTTCGTGTCGGCCGGTGGGGTCAGCGTGTCGGTCATCGCGGTCCTGTCGTGCGGTCGGTGCGGTGGTCACGGCGGCGGGTCCGGTCGAAGTGGACGTAGCCGCCGAGCGGGATGAGGTCCCGGCT
>JBQGEH010000772.1:0-1857 GCA_052039515.1 Nakamurella sp.
TCCATCTGGGCGACACGCTGGGCTGGTATCGCAGCCTGGCCGACGACGGTCCGGCGACTGCTGCTGAACTGGCGGCCCGGACGTCGACGGCGCTTCGGTACGCCCGGGAGTGGTTGGAACAGCAGGCGGTGGCGGGTTTTCTCAGCGTGGTTGAGGTCGGTGGCCCCGACCGTAGGTTCGCGCTCACCGACGCCGCCCGTGAGGTGTTCACCGACCGCGAGAGCTTGTCCTACCTGGCACCGTTGGCGCGGCTGGTCGCCGCGGTGGGCGTGCAGATGCCGGGACTGGAGCGCGCCTACCGCGACGGCGGGGGAGTGAGCTGGGCGCAGTTCGGTGACGACATGCGTACCGCGCAGGCCGACATGAACCGGCCCTGGTACCGGCACGAGCTTCCGGGGGTGCTGGCCGCGTTGCCGGGGGTGCACGACCGGCTGGCCCGGCCCGGCGCCCGTCTGCTCGACATCGGTTGCGGCGCGGGTCATTCCACCGTTGCTCTGGCGACCGCGTATCCAAAGGCAGTGGTGCTCGGTGTCGACATCGATGCTCCGTCGATCGAACTGTCCCGGAAGGCCGCGGTGGACGGTGGCGTGGCCGAACGGGTCGAGTTCCGGGTCGGCGACGCCTCCGCGCTGGCCGTTCAACCGGGGAGTGACCAGCGGTTCGCGGCGGCGTTCGCGTTCGAGTGCGTGCACGACATGCCCCGACCGGTCGACGTGCTCCGCCAGGTCCACGACGTGCTGGACCCGGACGGTGTGATGGTCGTGATGGACGAGGCCACCGCGGACGCGTTCGCACCGGACGGTGACGAGGTCGAGCGGATGCTCTACGCCTTCAGCGTGACGGTGTGTCTTCCGGACGGGCTGAGCTCGACCCCGTCGGTCGGCACGGGCACCGTCATGCGACCGGATACCTTGCGCCGCTACGCGACCGAGGCCGGCTTCTCGAAGGTCGAGATCTTGCCGACGGGGGAGTTCGGCTTCTGGCGGTTCTACGCTCTGACCCCCTGACGCTGGACGCCCCAGGCACGCGAAGGCATCCGAGCGCCCATCGGGCGAGGCGGTGGTGCTTCTCCCGGGGCTCGGAAGCGGTGGCGGGTCGACAGAGTCGATCGTGGCGAGTTGCACCCGGCTGGGCCACCAGGGGCGGAGACCGCCGTCGATCGTCGCGAGCTGCGCCCGGCTAGGCGACTACGGGCGCGATGATTGCGCCACGGCGGCGTCCCGACCCGGATCGGAGCGCGGGCGGGTCGCCGTCGTTCGACGAGATCTTCATCCGGCTGGGCCTGACGGGCGTAGTCATCGCACCAGCGGTATCCGCGCCGGCTCCGCGTCAGAACGGTGGTGGGTCGTCGTCGGCTCCTGTTCTGGCGAGATGCTCCCTGCTGGTGTGGGTTTCGGGTGGGTTCCAGTGTCGGGTGTGTTCCCGGGTGTAGGTGCGTCCGAGGGGGGTGGTCCAGTGGTGGGCGCCGTCGGGGGTGCGCCGCAGTTGGTAGCCGCCGGTGTCTTTGGTGCGGTGGTGGCGGCGGCACAGGACGGCCAGGTTCTCGGCTGACGTGTCCCCGCCGCTGGCGTGTCCGGGGTGGAAGGGTTCGCGGTGGTCGATGTCGCAGCGGTGCGCGGGTTGCCGGCAGCCGGGCATGACACAGCTCTGGTCGCGGGTGAGGACGAAGTCGGTGAGCGCCTTCGGGGGGGTGTAGGTGGTTCTCCCGTAGTCGAGCAGGGCGCCGGTGACGGGGTCGCAGACCAGGCGGCGCCAGGTGGCGTCGGCGGCGATGACCCGGGCTTGGGCGGGGGTGATCGGTCCGTGCCCGACCAGTTCGGCGACTTCGCCGCGGGCGGCGTCGCGGTCGAGGAGGGC
>JBQGEH010000773.1:0-7747 GCA_052039515.1 Nakamurella sp.
GCTGCTCGATTCCGCCGTCTCGGGAGTGGAGGTGCAGGCCGACACCAGTGTCGTCACGATCAGCGCGGCCAGCACCGCCCGGGCCCGGCGCCGCGGGCCCGGCGTCGGCGAACAGGAGGGCCGGAAGCTCATGGGATCGCCTTTCCGCAGCTCAGCGACGTCGTCGTCGAGCTGATGGTGACACGCGATCCGGCGGCCGACCACGGACCTAGGTCGGGTGGTCCGGCGCCGCCGACCAGGCGGGCAGGTGCGGCGACGAGACGGTTCCGCTCAGGTCAGAGCGGCCTCACTGAGGTACAGCGAGCTCTCCTTGGACACGCAGATGACCTCGCCGACCCGGTCGCGGAGCAGCGACACCGCGGCGTGCGGCAGCTTGTCGTCGGTGACGAGCGTGCTCACCGCGTCCAGGGTGGCGATCTGGGACAGTCCGACGACGCCCCACTTGGTGTTGTCGGCGATCACGACGAGCCGCCGGGCGGAGTCGACGAACGCCCGGTTGGTCTCGGCTTCGAGCAGGTTGGGCGTGGTCAGGCCGGCCCGTTCGTCGATGCCGTGGACGCCCATGATGGCCAGGTCCACGTGCAGGGAGCGGATGGCGTGCACCGCGATCGGTCCGACCAGGCCGTCGGACGGGGTCCGGATCCCGCCCGTCAGCACCACGGTCAGGTCACGGCGACCCTGTCCGTGCAGCACCTCGGCGACCTTGAGCGAATTGGTGACCACGGTCAGGTTGGCGATGGCGGCCAGGTGGGCGGCCAGCGTCCAGGTGGTGGTGCCGGCGGTGATGGCGACGGCCATGCCCGGGCGCACCAGCGACGCGGCGCGGGCCGCGATGGCCTGCTTCTCCGCGGTCTCGCGGACGCTCTTGGCTTCGAAGCCCGGCTCGTCGGCGGACGCGGTGTCGACCACGGTCGCCCCGCCGTGCACCTTGGACAGCAGTCCCTTGCGGGCCATCACGTCCAGATCGCGACGGATGGTCATGTCGGAAACGCCGAGGATCTCGGTCAGAGTCGACACCCGGACACCGCCGGTGCGGTGCAGCTCCTCGAGGATCCTGGACTGACGTTGTGGTGCGAGCACGGCTCTGTTCCCCCTGCGATGACCAGCCCTGACGATGCGGACGGTGGTGGCGCCGTGTTCCCCCTCGGCGACCCCCGTCCGTGCCCATTCTCCGGTACCCGCGCCTGCCGGTCAACACGATCGAACCGTACGGGTGTGCGATTGTGTGCGATTCCACTCGCATCGGGTCCGATGGGGGCGGCCGCGGCCACCGGGGCGCGCGGCGCCCGGGTGGGACGGACGTCGCAGCGCCACGGTTCGGGAGTCCCGGCGTGACGGTGGCACCATGGATCGGTGCCCGAGACCGCCGACGCGACCACTCCGGTGAACGGCGGTCGCCCGACCGGTGCCCCGCTGGTCGGCGCCGCCGACATCGACCGGGCCGCCCGGCTGCTGGAGGGCGTGGTGGTGCAGACGCCGCTGCAGCGCAGCGAGCGGTTGTCGGCGATGACCGGCGCCGAGATCTGGCTCAAGCGCGAGGATCTCCAGGTCGTGCGGTCCTACAAGTTGCGCGGCGCGTTCAACCTGATGAGCGGACTGGACCGGGCCGAACGGGACGCCGGAGTGGTGTGCGCCAGCGCCGGCAACCACGCCCAGGGCTTCGCCTACGCCTGCCGGACCCTGGGCATCTTCGGCCGGATCTACCTGCCCCGCACCACGCCCCGGCAGAAGCGCGACCGGATCCGCTTCCACGGGGGCGACTGGGTGGAGCTGGTGCTGATTGGCGCCACCTACGACGACGCCGCGGCGGCCGCGCGGGCCGACGCCGACGCGACCGGCGCGACGATGGTCGCCCCGTTCGACGACGTGCGCACGATCGCCGGCCAGGGCACCGTCGCCCGGGAGGTGCTGGAGCAGCTGGGCGGCGCGCCGGACCTGGTGGTCATGCCCGTCGGCGGTGGTGGGCTCGCCGCGGGGATGGCCACCTGGCTGCGGGAACACGCGCCGTCGGCCGACCTGGTCGGCGTCGAACCCGCCGGAGCCGCCTCGATGACCGCCGCGCTGCGGGCCGGGCACCCGGTCACCCTGCCCACCATCGACCCGTTCGTCGACGGCGCCGCGGTGCGCCGGGGCGGCGACGTCACCTACCCGGGGGTCGCCTCCGCCGGCGTCCGGGGGCTCACCGTCGCGGAGGGCGCGATCTGCACGGAGATGCTCGCGCTGTACCAGACCGAGGGCATCATCGCCGAGCCCGCCGGGGCGTTGGCGACGGCGGCCCTGGGCACCGAACGGGACCCCGGCGTGCTGTCGGTGCGGCCGGGCAGCACGGTCGTGTGCGTCGTGTCCGGTGGCAACAACGACGTGTCCCGGTACGGCGAGATCCTCGAGCGTTCGCTCGTGCACGACGGGCTCAAGCACTACTTCCTGGTCAACTTCCCGCAGGAGCCGGGCGCGCTGCGCCGTTTCCTGGACGGGGTCCTGGGTCCCGACGACGACATCTCGCTGTTCGAGTACGTCAAGCGCAACAACCGCGAGACCGGCCCGGCGCTGGTGGGTGTGGAGCTCGGATCCGCGGACGGGCTGCCGTCGCTGCTGCGCCGGATGGCCGAGAGTCCGCTGGAGATCGAGAAACTCGACCCCGAGTCGCCGACCTTCCGCTTCCTCACCTGACACCCGTCCGGGGCGGGTGGCCGTCCGTACGCTGGACGCCATGAGTGTCGTTCCCGTCGAGAAGCTGTCACTGCACGCCGACTTCGCGCACGACTTCCCCGAACTCGCGGTGCCGTGGACGGCCGAGACGGCCCCGGACCCCACGCTGCTGGTGCTGAACGAGCCGCTGGCCGTGGATCTCGGACTGGATCCGGACCAGCTGCGCAGCCCCGAGGGGATCGGTCTGCTCACCGGCAACGCCGTCCCCGCCGACGCCGTCCCCGTCGCGCAGGCCTACGCCGGTCACCAGTTCGGCGGCTACTCGCCGCGGCTCGGCGACGGCCGGGCGTTGCTCCTCGGCGAGCTGACCGGACCGGACGGGGTCCGGCGCGACCTGCACCTCAAGGGATCCGGTCGGACCCCGTTCGCCCGCGGCGGCGACGGGCGGGCCGCGGTCGGTCCGATGCTGCGGGAGTTCGTGGTCAGCGAGGCCATGCACGCGCTGGGCGTCCCGACCACCCGGGCGCTCGCGGTGGTCGCCACCGGCCGCGCCGTGCAGCGCGAGACCCCGCTGCCGGGCGCGGTTCTCGCCCGCGTGGCGGCCAGTCACCTGCGGGTGGGCAGTTTCCAGTACGCGCGGGGCACCGGTGACGTCGCGCTGCTGCGCCGGCTCGCCGACGCCGCGATCGGCCGTCACCACCCGGCGGCGGCCGAGGCCGACAACCGGTACCTGGCGCTGTTCGAGGCCGTCCGGGACGCCCAGGCGTCGCTGGTCGCCCGGTGGATGCTCGTCGGTTTCGTGCACGGCGTGATGAACACCGACAACATGACGATCTCCGGCGAGACCATCGACTACGGGCCGTGCGCCTTCCTGGACGCCTTCGACCCGGCGGCCAGCTTCAGCCCCATCGACACCGGGGGGCGGTACGCCTACCGCAACCAGCCGGTGGTGGCCGAGTGGAACCTGGCGCGGTTCGCCGAGGCACTGCTGCCGCTGATCGCCGACGACGCCGACGCGGCCGTCGCACTCGCGGTGGCGTCGCTGGAGGGGTTCCGCGAGCGGTACAGCGTGGCCTGGTCGGAGGGGGTGCGCCGCAAGCTCGGACTGGCCGCCGCGCTGCCGGAGGCGGCCACCGCCCCGGTCGTGGACGAGCTCTTCACCGCGCTGGAGCAGAGCCGGGTCGACCACACCGGGTTCTTCCGGAAGCTCTCCGGGGCGGTACGGGGCGACGCCGAGCCCGTCCGGGAGCTGTTCGTCGACCTGGCGGCGTTCGACGGCTGGCTGGAGCGGTGGCGCGCACTGAACCCCGACCCGGACCTGATGGACCGCACCAACCCCGTGTACATCCCGCGCAACCACCTCGTCGAGGAGGCGCTGGACGCCGCCACCGCCGGGGACCTGGCGCCGCTGGACCCGCTGCTGGAGGCGGTGCGCCGGCCGTTCGACGCGCGTCCCGGGTTCGAGCGGTTCGCCGAACCCGCTCCGGCGGCGTTCAGTGCGGGGTTCCAGACGTTCTGCGGCACCTGAGGTAGTGGGGCGGCCGGGCGTGATCTCGGCCATGCCCGGGGGTGGTGACTCGCCGGTAGCGGACGCGCCGGGAAAGATCGGCGGCGATCCCCGACACCGACGTCACCAGGAGACCCCATGGCCTCGACCAGCCCCGGCTACTCGATCACGATCCGGGTGGCCGCGCCGCCCGTCATCGGCGCGACCGCGCAGCTCGCGTCGGCGGTGATCGAGGTGGGCGGCTCGCTCACCGCGCTGGACGTGGTCGAGTCCAGCCGCGAGACGTTGGTCGTGGACGTCACGTGCGACGCCCGCAGCTCCGAGCACGCCGAGCAGATCACCGACACCATCCGCGCACTGGACGGTTTCGAGGTGCGCAAGGTCAGCGACCGGACGTTCCTGCTGCACCTGGGCGGCAAGATCGAGGTCACCCCGAAGGTCCCGCTGAAGCACCGCGACGACCTGTCCCGCGCGTACACCCCCGGCGTCGCCCGGGTCTGCCTGGCGATCGCCGAGAACCCGGCCGACGCCCGCCGGCTCACCATCAAGCGCAACACCGTGGCGGTGGTCACCGACGGCACCGCGGTCCTCGGACTGGGTGACATCGGCCCGGCGGCGGCGCTGCCGGTCATGGAGGGCAAGGCGGCGCTGTTCAAGCAGTTCGGCGGGGTGGACGCGTGGCCGGTGTGCCTGGACACCAAGGACACCGATCAGATCGTGGAGATCGTGCGCGCCATCGCGCCGGTGTACGGCGGGATCAACCTGGAGGACATCTCCGCGCCGCGGTGCTTCGAGATCGAGCGGCGGCTGCGGGATCTGCTGGACATCCCGGTGTTCCACGACGACCAGCACGGCACGGCGATCGTGGTGCTGGCCGCGTTGACCAACGCGATGAAGGTGGTCGGCAAGGCGCCGGCCGACGTCAAGGTGGTGGTGAGCGGCGTCGGTGCCGCCGGGCACGCGATCATCCGGCTGCTGTCGGCGCAGGGTTACGGCGACATCATCGGCTGCGACCGGCACGGCGCGGTGCGTCCGGACAACCCGAACCTGGACGAGTTCCGGCGCTGGATCGCCGACCACACCAACCCGCGCGGTCGGCAGGGCACCCTCGTGGAGGTCCTCGAGGGCGCCGACGTCTTCATCGGGGTGAGCGCCCCGAACCTGCTCACCGGCGAGGACGTGGCCACGATGGCGCCGGACGCGATCGTGTTCGCGCTGGCCAACCCGGACCCGGAGGTCGATCCGTTCGCCGCCGCCCAGCACGCCGCGATCGTGGCCACCGGCCGGTCGGACTACCCGAACCAGATCAACAACGTGCTCGCCTTCCCCGGCTTCTTCCGCGGGATGCTCGACGCCGGCACGCACGCCATCACCGACGCCGCGATGATCGCCGCCGCCACCGCGATCGCCGACTGCGTGCAGCCGGCCGAGCTCAACCCGAACTACATCGTGCCGTCGGTGTTCGACGCCGACGTCGCGCCCGCCGTGGCCGCCGCCGTGCAGAAGGCCGCCTCGTCGTGACGGTGGAGCTGCTCGCCACCTGCTGGACGCACTCGGGGGCGCTGCCGCTGCCCGGCGAGCACCTGAGCCGGTACGACCTGCGGACCCGGGCCGAGGCGGTGGCCCGCGCCGGATACGTCGGGATCGGGGTCACCATCGGCGATCTCGAGGCGTCGCCGCTGCCGCTGCGCGACATCGCCGCGATGTTCGACGATCTCGGTCTCGTGCACCGCGAGGTCGAGCTGCTGGAGGACTGGTGGGCGACCGGGGAGCGGCGCCGGGAATCCGACCAGGTGCGGGGCGGGCTGCTGCGTGCGGCGGAGGCGCTCGGGGCGCGGTCGATCAAGGTCGGCCCGGACGTCGTGCTCGACGACTCGCCGCTGCCGCCGCCGGTGGACGTGCCCCGGTGGGCCGGCGAGCTGCACACGCTGGCCGGTCAGGCGGCCGACGTGGGGAGCCGGATCGCGCTGGAGCCGTTGCCGTTCTCCAACGTCGCCGACTTCCGGCTGGCCGGTGAGCTGGTGCGCGCGGCCGACCACCCGGCGGCCGGGCTCACCGTGGACATCTGGCACGTGGAGCGGGGCCCGTCGACGTTGGACGACGTGGCCGGGTTGCCGACGGGGTCGGTGTTCGTCGTCGAGCTCAACGACGCCGGACCGCCGCACGGCCACCTGTTCGCCGACACCATCCGGCGGCGGGTGCTGCCGGGCGCGGGGGACTTCGACCTCGCCGGGTTCGTCCGGGTGCTGCGCGACGGCGGCTTCACCGGGCCGTGGGGCGTGGAGATGCTGTCCGACGCCTACCGGGCCCGTCCGCTGGACGAGGCGCTCGTGGCCGCCGCGGAGAGCACCCGGGCGGTATTCGCGGCGCTGTGAGCGGCCGACCGGCGGGCGTCAATTTCCGGATCTACGCTGCTGGTCACTGCGACAGGGGGACCTCGTGAACGGTGTCGACGGCGGCGACTTCTGGACCGGCCTGGTGCTGCTGATCCTCGCGTTGATGGGCTGGTGACCGTCACCGGAGGGTGCCGTCGCCGGGGAGCACCACCCGGGTGTACCAGAAGGTCACGCAGTCCGGTCCGGCCGGTTGCTGCAGCTGCGGCCTGATCTCGCCGGATCCGGTGACGCTGCCGCCGTCGTCGGTGGAGACGGTGAGGATGACGTCGAGCCGCTCCCCGGACAGCCGATCGTCGTAGACGGTCCACGGCGACCGCGGCTCCGTCGGGACGGTGTCGCGGCAGGACCCGGCGATGCAGACGGTGATGGTCGTGATGGCGCCGCTGCGGGTCTCGAGTCCCGGGACGTCGACGACCATGCCGGTGCTGCCGCCGATGGCGTTGCACGCGTGGCCGCACCCGGCCGTGACGGTCGCCAGCAGCATCAGGAGCAGCACGCCCGACCGGCGCATCACGTCGACGGCGCAACGGGCTCGGTACCCGGCGCGACGTGCGGCCCCAGGACCGCCGCCGGCGTGCCGGCGCACTGCGCGAACCCGGCGGGCAGGTCGGTCGCGAATCCGCCGTTGCTGTGCAGCATCTCGCCTTCGCGGGCGACCACCTCGCCGTCCGGGTCGAGAACGACCACCCGCCCGGCGACCCGCGTCCCGCGGTAGACGTCGGGCCACACGAGAGCCTGGAAACCGCCGTCCGGGCGGGTCCAGCCGAGACAGCCGCGGTCGTCCTCTGTCAGCTCACCCATCACGAGATTCGCGCTGGAGATGTCCACACCGGTCCACAACGGCAGCGGTACGTCCCCGGGGACCGGCTCCCCGGTGCCGCTCTGCGCGGCCACTCCAGGAGTGGAGGGCGCCGATGCAGGTGCGTCGGCCGGGCCCGCGCAGCCGCCCAGGACGGCGCCGGCCACGATGACGACCGCCCACTCCGCGCACGTCCGGTTCACGCCCATGACCACCCCGCTCGACGTCGTCACTGCACGGACGCGCCGACGCGGGCGGGGGGTTGCACGGACGGCACGCACGGACATGCCGGTTCCGGCACCGTGCGCACCGGACGGGAGATGATGACCGCTGACCAGGGCCAGCGGGCAGCCGCCGTCACGAGGGAAGGACGACGCGGATGTCCGACGCTGCGAG
>JBQGEH010000774.1:0-12925 GCA_052039515.1 Nakamurella sp.
CGACCAGGACAGCCGCGAGACCTTCCGCCACGGTCGGCGTACGCCGTCTCGGTCGACGACGGTCACCGGCCGGAAGCGCATGACGCCGAAGACCACCGCCAGACCGACGAACGTGATGCCGTTCGACTCGCCCAGGATCAACAGGGTGACACCACCGATGAAGTAGGCCGCCAGTAGGACGCGGCCCAGCAGGTCGGTGCGCCGCGACATCTCCGGCCGCCGACCCGTGATCCGTTCCGGCGCCCCCTCCTCGGAGCTCATCCGTCCTGCCTACACCCCCGACGGCGCTCCCGGGCGGGAACTCAGCCCAGCCCGGGGAAGGTCGTCACGACCTCACCGATGGCCTGGTCCAGCATCTCCAGCCCGAGCGCGATCTCCGCGGCGCTGCTGGTCAGCGGCGGCGCGATCCGGAAGGTCCCACCCATCCCGCGCAGCTGCACGACGTTCATGTGCAGCCCGAGTTCCAGGCAGCGCTGGGTGACCTGCGCGCCGAGGACGTCCGACCCCTGCTTGGTCTCCCGGTCCAGCACCAGCTCGATGCCCTGCAGCAGCCCACGGCCGCGCACGTCGCCGACCACCTCGTGCCGCTCCTGGATCGCCAGCAGCCCGGCCCGCAGCTGGGCGCCGCGCTCGGCGACGACCTCGGTCATCCGGTCCCGTTCGAGCACGTCGAGCACCGTGTTGCCGACCGCGGCGACCAGCGGGTCGGAGACGTGGGTGGTGAAGAACAGGTAGCCCCGGTCGCGGGCGGTCTGCTCGATCTCGGCGGAGGTGATGACCGCGGCGAGCGGCAGCCCGGCGCCGAGCGTCTTGGAGACGGTGAGGATGTCCGGGACGACGCCGTCGCGCTCGAAGGCGTACCAGTCGCCGGTCCGGCACAGCCCGGTCTGGGCCTCGTCCAGGATCAGCAGCATGCCGCGTTCGCGGCACTTGGCCTGCAGGGCGGCGAGGTAGCCGGGCGGCGGCTCGATGATGCCGGCCGACGACAGGATGGGCTCGACGATGCATGCGGCGAGGCTGCCGACCGACTGCGCGTCGATCATCGCGAACGAGTGGTCGAGCTGCCGACGCCAGTCGAAGCTGCCGTCCGGATGCGTGAAGTCGGGCCGGTACGGGTGTGGCGTGGGGATCGCGAAGTTGCCGGGCGCGACCGGGCCGTAGCCGAACCGGCCCGAGCTGTAGGTCGCCGCGGCCGCCCCGGCGGTCATGCCGTGCCAGGAGCCGCTGAACGACACCGTCTCGAACCTGCCCGTCACGAGCTTGGCCATCCGCAGCGCGGCCTCGTTGGACTCGGCGCCGGTGGTCAGCAGCAGCACCTTCTGCAGCGGGTCCGGCAGCGTGTCGGCGAGCCGCCGGGCGAGGTCGACCACCGGCCGCGACAGCATGCCGCTGAACAGGTGGTCGAGGGTGGCGATGCCGTGCTGGACGGTCGCCACGATGTCCGGGTGCGAGTGCCCGAGGATGGCGCTCATCTGGCCGGACGTGAAGTCCAGGATCCTGCGGCCGCTCTCGCTGTACAGCCAGCTGCCCTCGGCGCGGGCGATGATCTCCGGGCTGAAGCCGCCGCCGTAACGGATGAGGTGCCGGTCGGCGTCGGCCCAGAAGGCCTCGTCGGTGGTGGGAGCGGGGGCCGTCAGCGTCATACCGTTGACGCTACGAGCCCGACGCTACCCACGTCCATCGCACAAAGACGGTCAGGCTGTGCACGAACGCTGCACAATCAGACCGTGTCCCTGGACCCGTACCGGCTACGCCTGCTGACCCAGTTCGCCGACCGCGGCACGGTGCGGGCGGTCGCGGCGGCGATGTCGATGAGCCCGTCGGCGGTCTCGCAGCAGCTCTCGGTCCTCGAGCGCGAGGCGCGAGCCACTCTGTTGGATCGGCACGGCCGTCGGCTGGTGCTCACCCCGGACGGCCACCGGCTGGTCGACCACGCCCGCGACATCCTGGAACGCATCGACGAGGCCGAGCGGGATCTGGCCGGCCGTGGGTCCGCGCCGGTCGGCCCGGTGCGTATCGCCGCCTTCTCCAGTGCGCTGTCGTCGCTGGTCATCCCGGCGATCGGCCGCCTCGCCGCGACCCATCCGGAGCTCGAGCCGGCCGCCACCGAACTGGAGCCGCACGAGTCGGTCCCGGCGCTGCTCCGCGGCGAGTGCGATCTGGCGCTCGTCGCCGACGTCGGCGACGGGTCGCTGCCGCGGACGTCGCAGCTCGTCACGGTGCCGCTGACCACCGACCCGCTGGTCGTCGTGGTCGGCCCGGACCGGGAAGCGCCCCGCGCCCTGGACGCGCTCGCGGACGCGCCCTGGGTGCTGGACACCGCGAGCAGCTACCTGTCCGACCTCGTCCTGCGGCGGTGCCGGCAGGCCGGTTTCGAGCCGCGGGTGGTCGCCCGCTACCGCAGCTTCGGGTTGATGCTGCAGCAGGTGGAGACCGGCGCGGCGGTCACCGTGCTGCCCGCGTTGGCCATCGACCCCCGCTACCGGGTGCGCACGGCGGTGCTCCGGCCGCGGGTCGAGCGCTCCATCTCGGTGGCGGTCCGGTCCGGCACCGCTCCGCGGCCGGCCGTCCGGGCCGTGCTGGACGCGCTGCGGGGGTGAGCGTCAGGCGTGATCGGCCACCGGGGCCGGGGCGTCGGGACCCGGGTGTGCGGCCTGCATGCTGCGGGTGCGCTTGCGGACCGGGAAGTACTCCAGCAGCGCGTTGTTGAACTGCGCCCCGAGGATGATCGCCATGCTCGCGAAGTAGTAGAAGAGCAGGAAGGTGATCGGGGTGGCCAGCGCCCCGTACGTCAGTCCGTGGCTGTAGACGTAGGCGAGGTAAAGCCGCAGTCCGAAGCTGAACACCAGGAACATCGCGGCGGCGAGCATGGCCCCCGGGATGCCGCGCACCCACGGGTGTTTCACCTTCGGCGCCACCTTGTACAGCGTCGTCAACAGCAGCAGCAGGGTCAGGACGGTCGCCGGGTAGTAGCTGTAGCCGATGATGCTGGCCACGTTGTCCCGCCAGCCCTGCGGGAACAACCGCGGCAGGTACTCCGGGCCGATGGCGATGAGCGGCAGCAGCAGGATGCCGAAGACCAGCGCGATCAGATACAGCCCGAGTGCGAAGAAGCGCTCCTTCACCGGGTGCCGGAACTCGTGCTGCCGGTAGGCGACGGTGATGGCCTCGACGAACGCCGACATCGCCGACGACCCGGCCCACAGGCTGATCACCAGACCGACGGAGACGACGTCGGTGCGGCCACGGTCGAGGATGGTCTCGACGGTGTTGCCGACGAGGTTGGTGGCCACCTCCGGGTTGAACAGCTGGTGCAGGAAGCGGTCGACCTGATCGCGGATGGCGTCGATGGTGTCCGGCCCGAACAGCGGGGCGATGAGTCCGACCAGGCCGAGCAGGGCCAGCAGGATCGGCGCGGTGGACAGGGCGCACCAGAACGCCGCCTGCGCGCTCAGCCCGAACAGCGAGTCGCCCCAGGCCTTGCCGAGCGTGCGGCCCGCGACTCGGCGCCACCGCTTCTGCCGGGCGGGCGGGAGGTCGCCGGGGACGAATTCGTGCCAGGCCAGCGGGCCCAGGTCGTCGCCGTGCGGCACCGGGTCGTTGGGCAGCGGCTCGTGGAGTTCCTTGCCCGCCTTGGCGCGGGCCAGGTAGGCGCGGAACGCGAGCTGCTCGGTCCGCGAGAGCACACCGTCGTGGTTGGTGTCGGCCAGCTCGAACATCTCGTGCTGGAGCCGCTCCTCCTCGGTCATCTCCCGGTTGCGCGCGGCCGCCGGTCGCCGGTGGATGCGGGCGGTCGCTTCGGAGTCCCCGCCGGCCGGCGGGTGTCGCTGGTCGAACGGGGCGGGGTCGGGCCGGGTCCCGTCGTGCGGAGAACTCATGGTGTCGAGGATGCCCCGTCCGGCCGTCAGCTGCGCGGACGTGTCCCCACGCGTTGCCGAACGGGAGGGGCGCACCGCGTAACGCCCCCGTCACACCGCCGACCCCCGCCGGTGAAGCGCCGTCCTAGAGTGCGGGCCATGGCTGACTTCGAGCACCGGTTCCTCGCGCGCGCCCTCGAACTCGCCGCCGAGGGGATGGCCGCCGGCGCCGGCGGCCCGTTCGGCGCGGTGCTGGTCAAGGACGGTGAGATCGTCGGCGAGGGATACAACGAGGTGATCGCGACCAACGACCCGACCGCCCACGCCGAGGTCACGGTCATCCGGCGGACGTGTGCGGCGCTGGGCACCTTCCAGCTCGACGGGTTCCAGCTGTACTCGTCCTGCGAGCCGTGCCCGATGTGCCTGGGCGCGGTCTACTGGGCCCGTCCCGAGGTCGTCTACTTCGCGGGCACCAAGGACGACGCCGCCTACGGCGGGTTCGACGACTCGTTCATCTACAGCGAGCTGGCCGGCGCCATGGGCGACCGCACCATCCCGTTCGTGCAGGTCGACACCGACGGTGCCCGGGACGTCTTCACCAGCTGGCTGGCCAAGGTCGACCGGACGGCGTACTGATGCCCGGGCCGATCCCCGAGCTCGCCGTCCACGCACGGCGGGCGGTCGTCGACGGCGAGGAGCGCAGCGTCTCGCTCGCGGTGAAGCTCGGCCGCGTCGTCGGCATCCACGACTTCGGCACCGACATCCCCGCCGGGCAGCAGTGGACGCTGGCCGACGACGAGGTCCTCATCCCCGGCATCGTCGACACCCACGTGCACATCAACGAGCCCGGCCGCACCGAGTGGGAGGGCTTCGACACGGCCACCGCGGCGGCCGCGGCGGCCGGCGTCACCACGCTGATCGACATGCCGCTCAACTCGCTGCCGCCGACGTTGACCGCGGCGGCCCTGGCGACCAAGAGAGCCGCCGCCCGCGGGCGCTGCCGGGTCGACACCGGCTTCTGGGGCGGGGCGGTGCCGACCAACCTCGACGACCTGCCGGAGCTCTTCGCGGCCGGCGTCTTCGGGGTCAAGTGCTTCCTGCAGGACTCCGGCGTCCCCGAGTTCCCGCCGCTGGCGGCACCCGAGCTGGACCGGGCGATGACGATCATCGCGGGCCTGGACGGGCTGCTGCTGGTGCACGCCGAGGACCCGGCCGTGCTGCACGTGTCACCCACGCCGCTCGGCCGGGACTACCGGGCGTTCGTCGCCTCCCGCCCCGACACCGCCGAGGCGGCCGCCGTGCGGACGGTCATCGAGACGTCCCGCCGCACCGGCTGCCGGGTGCACATCGTGCACCTGTCCTCGGCCGCCGGCGCGGAGCTCATCCGGCAGGCCAAGGCCGACGGAGTGCGCATCACCGCCGAGACCTGCCCGCACTACCTCACTCTCGCCGCCGAGGACATCCCCGACGGCCGGCCGCAGTACAAGTGCTGCCCGCCCATCCGCGGGCACGCCGACCAGGAGGCGCTGTGGGCGGCGCTGCTGGACGGCACCATCGACATCGTGGTCACCGACCACTCGCCGTCCACCCCGGAGTTGAAGATCCTCGACGTCGGTGACCTGGGCCTGGCGTGGGGCGGGATCGCCGGTCTGCAGTTCGGCTTCGCCGCCACTCTCACCGAGGCCCGCCGCCGCGGCATCGGTCTGCCGCAGGTGCTGCAGTGGATGTCCCGCGGTCCCGCCGACCTCGTCGGCCTGCCGCACAAGGGCCGTCTCACCCTCGGCGCGGACGCCGATCTCGTCGCCCTCGCGGTGGACGAGACCTACATCGTCACAGCGGATCTCATCCGCCACAAGCATCCCGTCACGCCGTACCTGGGTGCGCAGCTGACCGGTCGGGTGAGAGCATGCTGGCTGCGCGGCACCCGGCTGGACGACAGCATGGTCGCCGGGCAGCTGTTGACCCAGCGGTTCTGACCGGACACGAGGAGCACCATGGCCAAGCGCACCGACCTGGACCTGGCGAGCCGGGCCCTCGGCGGCTCGGTCCGCTACGCCAGTGACGAGTTCTTCGCCCCCCGGGAGGCGCTGATCCTGCCGGGCGAGTCGGTGCACGACACCAGCACCTTCGGCGCCCACGGCAAGATCTACGACGGCTGGGAGACCCGGCGCCGCCGCACCCCGGGTCATGACTGGGCCGTCGTGCAGCTCGGCGCCCCCGGCGTCATCCACGAGATCGTCGTGGACACCGCGTGGTTCCTCGGCAACTACCCGCCGGAGATCTCCGTCGAGGCGGTCTGGCTGGACGGCAGCCCCGACGAGGAGACGCTGCAGGCCGCCGACTGGACCACCATCGTGCCGAGCTCCGCCGCCCGCGGGAACACCAAGAACACCTATAGGGTGCACAACCACTACGCGTTCACCCACGTCCGGCTCAACATCTTCCCCGACGGTGGGGTGGCCCGGCTCCGGGTGCGCGGCACCGCGGTGCCCGACCCTCGCATCCTGGGGTCGCGCATCGACCTGGCCGCCCTGCAGCACGGCGGTGACGTGGCCGAGATCAGCGACATGTTCTACTCCGACGCCCGGCTGCTCCTCTACCCCGGTGTCGCCCGCTCGATGGCCGAGGGCTGGGAGACCGCCCGCCGCCGCACCGCCGGGAACGACTACGTCGTCGTCACCCTGGCCGGCCCGTCGACGCTGGACTACGTCGACTTCGACACCCACTACTTCCTCGGCAACGCCCCGGGCTGGGTGCGGCTGTCGGCCCGCACCGACCCGGACGCGCCGTGGGTGGAGATCCTGCCGCGCAGCCAGATCTCCTCGGACGCGCACAACCGCTTCCGGCTGGACCACGTCACCGACGAGATCACCGCCGTCCGGGTCGACGTCTACCCCGACGGCGGGTTCTCCCGGCTGCACCTGTTCGGGGAGCTCGCCCCGGCGGCGCTGTCGGAGGCGATCGCGCACTGGCTGCGGCTGCTCCCGCCGACCGCCTACGCGGCGATGCTGGAGTCCTACGGCATCCCGTTCGCCGCGGTGAAGGACCTGTCCACCGAGCAGTTGCTGACCCTGACCTGGTGACCGTGAGCCCGACGACGATGGACCTGCAGACCTTCAACGCCGCCGATGACGCCACCGTCCGGCCGCTGCTCGACGGCTGCCTCGACATCTCCACCTGGGTCGACGATGTCGCCGCCCACCGGCCCTACCCGAGCCGAGAGGCGTTGCTGGACCACGCGTCCACGGCGTCGGCGGCGATCACCTGGGACCAGGTCGCCACCGCGCTGGCCCGGCACCCGCGCATCGGGGAACGCGCGAAGGGCGCCGACGCCGCCCGCTCGGCCTCGGAACAGAGCGGCGTCGCCGCCGATGAACGCGACGCCTTCGCCGCGGCCAACCGGCGCTACGAGGAGCGGTTCGGCCACATCTTCCTCATCTGCGCCAGCGGCCGCAGCGGCGCGGAGATGCTCGCCGCGCTCGAGCAGCGCCTCGACAACGACGACGACACCGAGCACGACGTGGTCATCCGTGAGCTGCGGGCGATCGCGGCGCTCCGACTCGAGAAGGCGGTTCCGGCGTGATCGAACGGATTTCGACGCACATCCTGGACACCACGCGCGGGGTGCCCGCCGCGGGTGTCCCCGGCCGGCTCGAGCGTCGCGCGGACGACGGCTCCTGGCAGCCGGTCGGCGGCGGCACCACCGACGGCGACGGCCGGATCGGTCGGCTCAACGCGGAGCCGGTCGCACCCGGCGAGTTCCGGGTCACCCTGGACACCGACGGCCACCTCGCCGCCGGCGGGTTCTACCCGGCGATCACCCTGACCATCCGGCTCGACGGCGCCCGTCCGCACTACCACCTGCCGGTGCTCGCCGGCACGTACACGTACTCCACCTACCTGGGCAGCTGAACCGGTCCCACCTGCGGCGGGTGTTCCCGGGACGTGACCGGGGCGGCGGAAATCTTCACACCGTCGTCATCTGGACGGGTCAGGATGATCCCCATCGACGGCACCACCGGGCACCGCGCAGCGGCCCGGCGCCGGGAGCCACCGCACGGGATGGGAACACATGGGCATCAGGCTCGGGGAGAACCGGTACGGCAAGGCGGAGGTGCGGCTGGTCCACCTCGACCGCAGCCGGCCGCAGCACGTCATCAAGGACCTCAACGTCACCAGCCAGCTGATCGGCGACTTCACCGCGGCGCACAGCACCGGTGACAACGGCCGGGTCATCGCCACCGACACCCAGAAGAACACCGTCTACGCGCTGGCCAAGACCGGTGGCGTGGGCGCCATCGAGGAGTTCGCGCTGCGGATGGCGCGCAACTTCGTCGACAAGTACGACTGGATCACCGGTTCCCGGCAGGAGATCGAGGAGTACGCCTGGAACTCGGTCCTCGCCGACGGCGAGCCGGTCGGGCACTCCTTCGTCCGGGGCTCGTCGGAGGTCCGCACCACCGTGGTGTGGAAGGACGGGCCCACCGAGACGGTCATCTCCGGGCTGACCGACCTGGTGCTGCTCAACAGCGCGCACAGCGAATTCCACGGCTTCCCGCAGGTGGAGTACACCTCACTGGTCGAGACGGACGACCGCATCCTGGCGACCGCCTGCACGGTCCGCTGGGTGTACACCGGCATCGACCTCGACACCGCCGACTGGGACGCTCTCTTCACCGGCATCCGGGCGCTGCTGCTCAAGACCTTCGCCACCACCCACTCGCTGGCCCTCCAGCAGACGCTCTACGCGATGGGAGAGGCGGTGCTGCAGGCGTTCCCGGAGGTCGGGGAGATCCGCTTCTCGATGCCCAACAAGCACCACTTCCTGGTCGACATGAAGCACTTCGGGCTCGACAACGACAACGAGGTCTTCTACGCGGCGGATCGGCCCTACGGGCTGATCCAGGCGGCCGTCGTTCGTGATGACGCGCCGGTGCCCCCGGCCGTCTGGTCCGGGATCGCGGGGTTCATCTGATGAGTACGTCCACCGGCAAGGCATCCTCCACCGACACGACCCGGCCCGAGGACGAGAAGGTCCCCGTCGGGTCCGCCTTCTTCTTCGGGCTGCAGCACATCCTGGCCATGTACGCCGGGGTGGTGTCACCACCGCTGATCATCGGTGCCGCAGCGGGTCTCAGCGGCACCGAGATCGCCACCCTGGTCACCGCGGCGCTGTTCGTGTCCGGCCTCGGAACCCTGCTGCAGTCACTGGGTCTGCCGTTCGTCGGGTCGAAGCTACCGCTCGTGCAGGGGGTCTCGTTCGCCGCCGTCGGCACCATGACGGCCGCCGCCACCGACACCTCGATCGGCGACCCGCACGCGCGGCTCGCCGTCATCTTCGGGGCGGTCATCGTCGCCGGCGTGTTCGGCTTCATCCTGGCGCCGCTGTTCGCGCAGCTGGTGCGGTTCTTTCCGCCGGTGGTCACCGGATGCGTCATCACCATCATCGGGCTGTCCCTCTTCCCGGTGGCGCTGCGGTGGATCCGCGGCAACGCGACCATCCGGGTCAACGGGGAACTCGTCGACAACCCCAACTACGCCGCCGGCTGGGCACTGGCGCTGGGCGCGATCACACTGCTGGTCACGCTGGTGGTGGCCCGCTTCGGCCGAGGTCTGTTCGCCCGGATGGCCGTCATGGTCGGCCTCGTGGTCGGCACGATCGTGGCCACCGTCATGGGCAAGGTCAACTGGGGCGCGGTGGGGACCGGGCCGGTGTTCCAGCTGCCGCAGCCGTTCTTCTTCGGCGCCCCGTCCTTCCGCATCGGCGTCATCATCTCGATGTGCATCGTGATCCTGGTGATCATGGCCGAGACGACCGCGGACCTGCTCGCGGTCGGCGAGATCCTCGGCACCGACGTCGATCGCAAGCGGATCGCCGACGGCCTGCGCGCCGACATGGGCGCCACCGCCATCGCCCCGGTGTTCAACGGCTTCCCGATCAGCGCCTTCGCGCAAAACGTCGGCATGGTCGCGATGACCGGCATCAAGAGCCGCTACGTGGTCGCCGCCGGCGGCGGGATCCTCGTGCTGCTCGGCCTGCTGCCGGTGCTGGGCCGGGTGATGAACGCGATTCCGCAGCCGGTCCTCGGCGGCGCCGGCATCGTGCTGTTCGGCTCGGTGGCGGCGTCGGGCATCCGGACGCTGAGCCGGGTGACCTTCACCAACTCCAACGTCCTCATCGTGGCCACCTCGATCGGCGTCGGGATGATCCCGATCACCGTGCCGGAGATCTACCTGCACCTACCGGACTGGCTGCACAAGATCTTCGAGTCCGGGATCAGCGCCTGCGCCATCTTCGCCGTCGTGCTGAACCTGCTGTTCAACCACCTCGGCAGCGGCAAGGAGCCGCCGGCCTCGGTCGCCCGCGGCGACCAGGACAACGTGGTCGAACCGGCGCACTGAGCCCGGTCCCGGGAGTCCCCGTCGCCGCGGTACGCGAGGATCGGGACATGACCGGTCAGACCCGCATCCACTTCGTCCGCCACGCCCAGACGCTGTTCAACACCACCGACCAGATGCAGGGGTGGTGCGACTCACCGCTCACCCCGCACGGCGAGCGGCAGGCCGCCGCGCTGGGGGAGTGGATGCGGGACGTGCCGCTGGCGGCGGTGTTCACCAGTGACCTGACCCGCACCCGGACGACGACCGCGGCGGCCCTGGCCGGTCACCCGCACCTGGAGCCGGTGCCGCTGGCCGACCTGCGGGAGTGGCACTTCGGCGGTCTGGAGGGGCAGTCCAGCTCGGGTGCGTGGACGCGGGTCCTGGCGCGGGCCGGCCACGGTCACCTCCCCGTCGAGGAGGGGCTGGCCGCCATGGTCGAGCTCGGCTACGACGACATGATCGACGGGCTGGCGGCGATCGACCCGCTCGGCCGCGCCGAGACCGCCGCGGACGTGCACCGCCGGGCGCGGGCGGCGCTGGACGTGGTGTTCCCGGCGGCGGCCGCGCTGGACCGGACCGACGGCGGCGACGTCCTCGTCGTCACCCACGGCGCCTTCGTCGGGACGCTACTGCGGCACGCCGTCCCCGCGCACCGGATGACGCCGGGGTTCGGCAACTGCGGGATCGTCACGGTCAGCGGGGTCGGCGACCCCCGCGAGGTGCTCGGCGTGGACCACTCCTGCGGGCTGGCCGACCCGATGCCCGAAGCGGTCAGCTGAGGCGTGCAACCGCACGGCCGGGGTCGCGCGTCTGTGTCGCGACGTCGACCGGCCGACCGGACGGCCGCTCCGGCGGAGGGGTCCGGACGCATCGCCCGGCCAGCCGGTCGACGTCGGACGTGGCGGACGTCTGACGGCGTGTCCACCGATCAGGGGAACGCCGGTTCCTCCCCGGGAGGGCGCGTTCGGCCGACGGGTCGGCCGGGGTCCGTCGCCGAGTCTTGATGCAGGCCAGGAACAGCCGGGCCACGTCGAGTGAGGCACACGATGAGCATCGATCTCCTCCAGCGTCAGACCCGCCGGGAGGCCACCACCCCGGCCCGCACCCCGCGCCCGGTCACCCACGTCATCGACCTGCCGCCGGTGTCGGCGGCGCACCGGATCGCGGGCAGCCGCTTCACCCCGTTCCACCGGCTCATCGTCACCGGCCTGACGGTCAACGCGGTCGTCGCGCTCTTCGTGATGCTGAGCGCCCCGACCGCCGCGTCGCTGTTCGTCACCGCCATCACCGCGACCAGCGTGAACATCGGCATCGCGGTGCTGATCCGGCACCAGTACATCGTCAACGCGCTGTTCGCGGTGGCCACCCGCGCTCCGCTGAGCTGGCCGCTGCGGGTCCGGGCGGCGCTGGCGAAGGTCTACCACGTCGGTGGCGGTGTCCACGTCGGGTGCGCCATCTCCGCCACTGCCTGGTTCGCGGTGTTCACCGGCACGCTGGTGCTGCACCCGGAGATCGGCGGGGCCGCCACCCACGGCATGCTGCTCACCGTCGCCGCCGCCATCCTGGTCGACCTGCTGGTCATCGCGGTCTGCGCCCGGCCCGCCATCCGCGAGCGGAACCACTACGTCTTCGAGTGGACGCACCGGTGGGGCGGCTGGCTGTCGCTGGTGCTGTTCGTGGCGCTCACCTTCTTCAGCGCCGTCGGGACCGCCCCGGCCGGCACCACCCTGACCGACGCCCTGCTGCTCTCGCCCAACACCTGGATCCTGGCCACCCTGATCGTCGCGGCGATCATCCCCTGGCTGCAGCTGCGCCGGGTGCCGATCGAGGTCGTCACCCCGTCCGACCACGTCGCTCTGGTCCGGTTCCCCACCGAGAAGCGGCCGCGGGTCGGCTCGGCCTCCCGGATGGCCCGCACCCCGCTCGGCGAGTGGCACGCGTTCGCCAACATGATGGACGACGAGCCCGGTTTCCGGATGGCCGTCTCCAAGGCCGGCGAGTGGACCTCCGAGCTGATCGCCGACGCCCCCGACCACGTGTGGCTGCGCGGGGTTCCGACCACCGGGGTCGGCACCACCGCCCGGCTGTTCACCAAGGTCGTCTGGGTCGCCACCGGCAGCGGCATCGCGCCCTGCCTGCCGCACCTGCTCAACGACGACACCCCCGCCCAGCTGGTCTGGGTCACCCGGCACCCGGAGCGCACCTACGGCACCGAGCTCGTCGACCAGATCTTCGCCGCCCAGCCGGACGCCGTCCTGTGGAACAGCGACACCGACGGGAAGCCCGACCTGACCGAGCTCGCCTACAAGGCCTACCTCGAGAGCGGCGCCGAGGCCGTCATCTGCATCTCCAACAAGGGCGCCACCACCAAGCTGGTCACCGAGCTGCAGCAGCGCGGCATCCCCGCCTTCGGCCCCATCTGGGATTCCTGAGCCGCTCCCTCCGACGACCGCCACCCGCACGGGGGGGCGGTCGTCGGCGTGTGGGGGAGGTCAGTGCAGCGATCCGGACGCCGCCCACCAGGTGCCGTCGCCCTGCCGCATGAGCAGCGGCCCGCGGCCGTCGGGGTGCAGCGACCACACCTCGAGTTCCTCGCCGGGCTCGGGTGGGGTCAGATCGAACCACCGTGGAATGCCTAAACTCCCGGGGAAGCGCACACCGCGGATCGGACGATGGTCCACACCGAA
>JBQGEH010000775.1:0-1665 GCA_052039515.1 Nakamurella sp.
GACGGTGGCCGCATCGTCGCGGCCGGTGACGCGGTGGACGTGCTGACCCCGGAACTGCTGACCCGCACCTACGGCATCGACATCGACGTCGCCGTCGACCCGGTCACCGGACGGCTCCGGACGACGGCCCGCGGCCGCCACTCCCGCCGACCCGTCACCGCCTGACACCCCACCTCCCACGCCTCCGACCGGCCCATCCGCGGCGCCGGCCGGTTCCTGATGGCCGCTTCGGCCCGACCCCCGAGGACCCCCATGAAGAGATCGACCCTGCTGACCGGCCTGGCCGGTGCGGCGACCCTGCTGCTGGCCGGCTGCGGCACCACCGAGCCGGCCGCGACCGCGTCGTCGACCGCCGCCGCCACCACGACCGCGAGCTCGTCCGCGTCCGGCGCCGACACCGTGGCGGCGGCCGGTCCGGTCACGGTGACCGACGCCCGGGGCACCACGGTGACCCTCGACGGACCCGCCGAGCGGGTCGCCGTCACCGAGTGGAACGCCGCGGAGTATCTGGTCAGCCTGGGCGTGCAGCCCGTCGGCGTGGCCGACATCGCCGGGTTCCAGACCTGGGACACCTCGGTCACCCTCGACCCGGACGTCACCGACATCGGCACCCGCGGCGAACCCAGCCTGGACACCCTGGGCACGCTCGACCTGGACCTGCTCATCGTCACCGACCAGCTGACCGAGGGCGCCCTGGAACAGATCGAGCCGAGCATCCCGGTGCTCGTGGTCACCGGCGGCGACGCCGCCGACCCGATCGGCGCCATGTGGTCCAACGTCGATCTCGTGGCGGCGGCGACCGGCACGACCGACCGGGCCGCCGAGCTCAAGACCGCGTTCGCGGCCACCCTCGACGAGGGGCGGGCCGCGATGACCGCCGCCGGACTCGCCGGCACCCCGGTCGCCTTCGCCGACGGCTACGACAGCGGCTCGGCCGTCTCCATCCGGCCGTACACCAGCGGATCGCTGGTCGGCGCCGTGTTCTCCGAGCTCGGGCTGGTCAACGGCTGGCCGGGCATCGAGGGCGACCCCGCCTACGGCCTCGGCTCGACCGACGTCGAGGGTCTCACCACCATCGGCGACCCGACGTTCTGGTACATCGCCAACGACGCCGAGATCGACCCGTTCGGCGAGAGCCTGGCCGGCAACGCCGTGTGGCAGTCCCTGCCGTTCGTCCAGGCCGGCAAGGTGCACCGGTTCCCCGACTCGATCTGGATGTTCGGCGGCCCGGCGTCGATGACGCAGATCGTCGAGGCGGCCATCGCCATCGCCGGTGGCGCGGCCACCGGGACGACCGCATCGACCACCGGCTGACGCCGCCGTGGTGACCCTGCAGGCCGCGCCGGCCGGGCCCGTACCCGACCGGCGCCGCCCGTCCCGGTGGAGCCGGCTCGCCCCGGTCGGTGTCGCCGGCGCGCTGGTGGTGGTGATCGTGCTGCTCGGCGCGGTGCACCTGGTGCAGGGCACCGCGGCGATCGGGGTCGGCGAGCTGTGGGCCTGGCTCACCGGCTCCGCCGACGCCGCGACCGCCCGGACCACCGCCGTGCTGGTCGACTCGCGGCTGCCGCGGCTCGCCGCCGGAGTCCTCGTCGGGATCGCCCTGGGCGCGGCGGGGGCGGTCCTGCAGTCGCTGTCGGGCAACCCGCTCGCCTCCCCGGACACCCT
>JBQGEH010000776.1:0-6514 GCA_052039515.1 Nakamurella sp.
GCCCGCTGGAACGCGATGAACAGCGCCAGCACCGGGACGGTGATCATCGAGGCGTAGGCCATGATCTGGCCCCAGGACACGTTGAGCTGCTTGAAGTAGTCGATGCCGACCATCGCCGGCCGCAGCTCCTCCGACTGGACCACCATCAGCGGCCACAGGTAGGAATTCCAGGCGGGCAGGAAGGTCAGGATGGCCACGGTGGCGATCGCCGGCCCGGACAGCGGCATGACGATCTTGCGGTAGATGAGGAACCAGCCGGCCCCGTCGACGGTGGCCGCCTCGTCCAGCTCCTTCGGGATGGAGTCGAAGAACTGGTAGAAGAGGTAGATCGAGAACGCGTTGGCCACGAACGGCAGGATCTGCACCTGGTAGGTGTCCAGCCAGCCCAGCGAGAAGCCGTTCTCGTCCAGCCACGGCAGCTTGTTGACCCACCACAGCAGCGGCAGCGCCAGCGTCTCGAACGGCACGATGAGGGTCGCGATGATGACCGTCAGCAGCAGCCGCTTGCCGCGGAACCGCAGGCGCGCCAACGCGAACGCGGCCAGCGAGTTCACGATCAGCCCGAGCACGACGGTGACCACGGAGATCAGCACCGAGTTGGCGATGAAGGTGCCGAACGGCACCCGGTCGAAGACGGCGGTGTAGTTGTCGAAGCTGATGTCCCCGACCGGCAGGAACGCCTTGAGTGACGTCAGGTCACCGAAGATCTGGTTGTCGGGCTTGAACCCGGACACGATCATGAACAGCAGCGGCAGTCCGAACACCAGGCACAGCACGATGCGTCCGAGGTAGCCGGACACCCTGCGCCCCACGGGCTTCCGGGTGCCGGCGGCGTGCGTCTCGGTCGGCGTGGTCTCGGCGACGTGGGCGAGCCGGTCGTCGGCGGTGGAGAGGGTCATCGGGCGTCCTTGTCACGGGTCAGGTACCGCTGCACCAGCGAGACGGCGAGCACCAGCACGAAGAACACCAGCGAGATGGCCGAGGCGTAGCCGGTCTGCTGCTGCGCGAAGCCCGACCGCACGGCCTGGAAGACCACGGTCGAGGTGCTGTCCAGCGGACCGCCCTGGGTCATGATGTTGATCTGGGTGAACAGCGCGAGCGCCGCGATCGTGATGGTGATGAGGATGAAGGTCCGGGTCTGCTTCAGGCCCGGCCAGGTCACGTACCGGAACTGCTGCCACGCGGTCGCGCCGTCCAGCGACGACGCCTCGTACAGCGACGGCGAGATGGTCTGCAGCCCGGACAGCCAGATGACCATGTGGAAGCCGACGTTCTGCCAGATCGACATGAAGATGATCGCGGCCAGCGCGGTCTTGGAGTCCCCCAGCCAGTTCGGGCCGTCGATGCCCACCTTGGCGAGCAGGCTGTTGATCAGGCCGGTCGGCTGGTAAAGGAACGTCCACAGCATCGCCACGACCACCATCGAGGTGACCACCGGCAGGAAGTAGACGGTGCGGAAGAAGTTGACCCCGCGGATCTTGACGTTGATCAGCAGCGCGAGGCCCAGCGCGAAGCCGGCCTGCAGGGGCACCACGAACAGCGCGAAGATCACGGTGTTGCGCAGCGACTTCCAGAACGTGGCGTCTTCGAAGAGCCGCGTGAAGTTGTCGAAGCCGATCAGCCGGATCGGTTCGGGCGACACGAGTTTCGCGTCGGTGAAGGCGAGCGCGAAGGTCAGCGCGATGGGGATGATGACGAACGTGACGAGCAGGACGGCGGCCGGGGCGACCATCCAGGCGCCGACCACGCTCTGCGAGCGGGCCGGACGGCCGGCACGGCGGCCCTTGCGGGACACCGCGGCCGGTGGCACCGGCGGGCGGAATGCGACGGACTGGCTCATGGGGGTCTCCTTCGTCCGACCCTCGGGGACCGGCACCCGCGCGTGGCCCCACACGCGGGCGCCGATCCGGCTCGGGCAGGGTCAGGAAGCGGCGGCGAAGTAGTTGTTGGACTTCTGGTTCGCGTCGATGTTCGCGACGGCGGTGTCCAGCGCTTCCTTCGGGTCGGCGCCGTTGAGGATGTCCTGCGCGGTCTTGGTGAACTCGGTGGCGATGAACGGGTAGCCCGGGGTGGCCGGCCGGATCTCGGCGAAGGCCTTGGAGTACTGGCGGAAGATGTCGTACTTGCCGCCCTTCTCGTAGCCCTTGACGGTCTCCGCGGCCGCGTCGGTGGCCGGGATGTTGAAGGTGGCGGTGGCGACCGAGGCGACGTACTTGTCCTGGGCGGCGAACTTCATGTAGTCCATGGCCCCGGCCTGGTTGGCGCAGCCGGAGCTGACCGCCCACTGCCAGGAACCGCCGCCGACCTTGGCGCCGGCGCCGAAGTCGACCGGCGGGAGGAACAGCACGTCGTCGCCGAAGGTGGCCTCGAGGTTGGACGCCGACCACTGGCCGGAGTACAGGATGGCGCTCTTGCCGTTGGCGAAGTCGGCGGCGGCGTCGGTGCCGGACTTGGCCGGCATCAGACCGTCGGTGACCAGCGAGCGGAACCAGGTGGCCCACGCGACCGCGGCATCACCGTTGAGCGCGCCGTCGGCGGTCTTGTAGTCCGAGCGGTTGATCAGGTCACCGCCGAAGCTCTGCAGCAGCGGCGAGTAGGCGTAGGGCCACCACTCACCGGTGGCACCGGTGCCCAGGTCCAGCGGGTACTCGAACTGGCCGCCGGCCTTGATCTTCGCCAGCGCCTCGTTGAACTCCGCGGCGGTCCACGGCTGGTCGACGGTGGGGATCCGGATGCCGTTGGCGTCCAGGACGGACTTGCGGCTGATCATGGCCAGCGACACGTCGTAGTAACCGTAGGAGTAGGTCTTGTCGTCGTACTTCCCGACGGTGGACGGCAGGTACTTCGACAGCGTGTCGTCCAGGCCGGTCAGCGGGGACAGGTAACCCGCCCACGCCCAGTTCGGGACGTTCGGGGCGTCGACGTCCAGGATGCAGGGCAGGTTCTTCGACGCGGCCGCCGCGGTCACCGACTGGTTGTAGGAGTCCTGCGGGAAGGCCTGGATCTCGACCTTGTACTGGGACTGGCTCGCGTTGTAGTCGTTGACGATCGCGGTGATCGACGCGAGCTCCTTGTCGTTGCCCGCGTTGTGCGTCCACAGCTTCAGCGTGTTGGTGTCACCGCTGCTGGAACTGCTGCTGCTGCCCTTGCCACAGGCGCTCAGGGTCAGGGCGGTGGCCGCCGCTAGACTCACGGCCACGAGGCGGTTGATGGTGCGGTTGACCACAGCTTTCCTCCGTTGGAAAACCCGGCGCAGGCCGGAGTTGAGGGACGCGTCCGCGGCAACGGACACGTCTCGGTGATGGGTGGTACTCGCCGTCCCGGCGGGACGTTCCAGGTCAGAGCCGGGGCGGCGAGCTCACTGATGCACGGCGCACCAGCGGGCAGGGCAGCAGTGCGTGGACGACACCGCGGGCGGCATCGGTGGCACCGTCGTGATCGTCGGCCGAAATCAGGCCGAGCAGCGTACGGACCGCCCACTCCCCCATGGCGTAGTGGGGCAGTCGCATGGTGGTCAGTCCGGGTCGCAGGTTGTCGGCGATCAGCTCCTGATCGTCGAAACCCACGACCGACAGGTCGGCCGGGATGGCCAGCCCGAGTTCGGCGGCGGCCTGGTAGATGCCCATGGCCATCCGGTCGTTGAAGCAGAACACCGCGGTCGGCCGGTCGGGCCGGGACAGCAGCGGCAGGGCGGCGGCGTACCCGCTGGCGGCACCGGTCGGCGGTGCGGCGACCACCAGGGTGGGGTCGAACGGCACGCCGTAGACCTCCAGCGCCTGCTTGTAGCCGATGAGCCGGCCCTTCGGCGCCGGGTACTGCTCCTCGTCGTTGTTGACGAAGCCGATCCGACGGTGCCCGTGGGCGAGCAGTTCCTCCACGGCGCTGCGGGCGCCACCGACCTCGTCGGGCACGACCGACGGGAACTCCCCCGCCTCGGTCCGGGCGTCCAGCAGCACCGCGGTGGTCTCGATCAGCTTGGCCGGCGGCTGCACGACGTGGTGGAACATCGAGGCGTAGATGATGCCGTCGACCTGACGGTCGACCAGCGCCTGCAGCTCGCGGTCCTCGAGCTCGGCGTTGCCGCCCGAGGTGAGCAGCAGTAGCAGGTAGCCGGCCTCCGCCGCCGCGTCCTGCGCACCCAGGATCATCTGGCCGGCGTAGGGGGTGGTGGCGATGTTGTCGGACAGGAACCCGATGGTCTGCGACCGCTGGGTCCGCAGCCCCTGGGCCAGCCGGTTCGGGCGGTAGGCCAGCGCGTCGGCGGCCTCCCGCACCCGGGCCCGGGTGGCCGGGCTGATGCGGTTGCCCTCGACGTCGTTGAGCACGGTGGAGACGGTGGCGACCGAGACGCCGGCCCGGTGGGCCACGTCCCGCAATGTCGTCTTCGTCGACACCATCTCACCGCCTAAACGTTTCAGCAACTGACCGGGACAGTGTGCCCAGAGCCGGTCCGCAGCGTCAAGACCTGTGCCGTGGATCACCCGGATGGTGGGATCGACGCGCTGTTTCGGCCCGTTCTGGCCCGGTACAGACCGTCTCAGACCACGCCGGGCGGGTGATGCACAAACGTTTAGGCAGTGGTCAGGACCGTCCTGTCGGCTTCCGATCCCCGGTCGGGACGACCGGTGCCGGCGACGGACGGCGCGGTACGGCCCGCGCCGGGCCTCGACCCGCCGGTGCGCGGATGCCGCAGACTGGAGGGATGAGCACTCCCTCCGGTCCGTGGCGGCCGGCCGACGGCGGGCCGGGGTCCGCACCGCGGGTCGGCGCCGACGGCACGCTGTCCTGGTCCAGCGACGACACCGGCCACACCGCCGACACCTTCGGCACCGTCGGGGCCGCCGAGGTCGACGAGCACGGCGTCATCTACTACCCCGGCGACGAGGAGGCCCAGCGCGCCCCCGGCTCCGCGCTGGTGCTGCTGGTGCTGGCACTGGTCGCGGGCGGGCTGTACGTCTGGCTGTTCTGGCCGCAGAAGGCGAGCTTCGACTGGGCGTCGGCGATCACGCTGGAGACCCCGGAACTCGCCGTGCTCGGCGGCGTCGTGATGTGGTTGGGCGGGGTGCTGTTCATCCGGCACGGGTTGATCTGGGCGGTCCGCCTGGGCGCGCTGCTGGCGGCGGTGCCGATGGCCCGGATGCTCGGCGATGCGATCGTGCACCACCAGATCATGGACGTCGGGGCGGCGGCGCTGTCGTTCGTGCTGTCCGGTGGTCCGGCGCTGCTGGTGCTGGCCCTGACGTTCGCCCCCGCGGTGTCGCGGTGGCGCCGCCGGCGGCACGCCGTGGTCGCCGAACAGGCGCGGGAACGCAAGGCGAAGGCCGCCGTCGCGCGGGACCGCCGCCCGGGCGGCACGTCCCGCTGACCGACCAACCGGGGCGTCGCGCCGGCCCTGCGGGTCAGCGGACGGTGACCATCCCCGGGTCGGAGATGTCGAAGGTGGTGCCCGGCTGGGCCAGGACCGCGGCGAGGATCTGCGCCTTGCGGGCGTTGTCGGTGGCCGCACCCCAGACCACCGACCGGCCGTCGGAGAGCTGCACGGTGACGTCGTACGGGCCGGCCGCGGTCACCGACGTGGTGATGCCGGCGACCTCGGCGGGCAGCGCCGCCACGACCGCGAGACCGGCGGCGGTGGCCGGGTCGCCCGGGCCGGGGGTGGCCAGCCGCAGGTTGACCAGCCCGGCCGGCTTGGTCGCCACCGTCGTGTAGGGGACGCCGTCGGCGTCCATCAGGTACAGCGCCGAGTTCGCGGCGACCACGGCCACCGGCACCCGCGGGGTGACGGTGACGAGCACGGTGCCGGGCCAGTGCCGGCTGACCGCGGCCGACGCCACCCCGGGGACCGTCTCGACCCGGGTCTCGACGCCGGCGAGGTCGACCCGGATGAGCGGCGTACCGGGGTCCACCCCGACGACGCCGGCCACCGCGGACTGCAGCGTCGGATCCAGCGCGGCACCGCCGTCGGCCGCGGTGACCTCGACCGTCCGCAGCCCCAGCACCGAGGTGCCCCAGACGACCCCGGCGCCGGCGCCGGCCAGCAGCACGAGCACGCCGGCCAGCACGCCGCCGACGATGCGCCGGCGGCGCAGCTGCTCACGGCGGCGGGCGGCCTTCTCCTCGCGGGTCGGGCCTGCGGGTACGTCCTGGCCGGGGGTGTCCGGGGTCGGGTCGGTGGTGTCGGACAGGACGGTGTCGGTCATCGGGACTCCAACAGCTGCAACAGTTCCGGGCCGATCATGGTGACGTCACCGGCCCCCATCGTGACCACCACGTCGCCCGGCCGGCCCAGATCGGCGACGGTCGCCGCGGTGGCGGTGAAGCTCGGTTCGTAGACGACGGCGGCGGTGCCGGGCGGGACGGCGTCGGCGACCAGCCGACCGGTGACCCCGGGCCGCGGCTGCTCGCGGGCGCCGTAGACGTCCATCGGCACGACGACGTCGGCCCGGCCGAGGGCGGCGCCGAACTCGGCGGCGAAGGTCTCCGTGCGGGAGTACAGGTGCGGCTGGAAGACCAC
>JBQGEH010000777.1:0-2390 GCA_052039515.1 Nakamurella sp.
CGCGATCGGGAGCAACGCCGTCACGATCCCGAGCACCGTGGCCGCGGTCTCGATCACCGCGACCTGCTGCCGGGCCGCGGTGACGATGCCGTCGACCGAGAGCGCGGCGTCGTCGAACGGGCGCCGCAGGCCGTCGCCCACTCCGGGGACCCCACCCGCCTGACCCGCCGCGTCGCGCAGCGCCCGGGCGGTCTCCTCGGCCCGCAGAGCGGTCTGCCGCACGGGGTCGGCCACCGCGCGGACCACGCCGTCGACGGCGCGCCCCACGAGCACCCACAACACGGTCCCGACCCCGACCAGCGAATCGGCGACCACCTGACGGGGCGCGCGGCTGCGCCGTTGGGCGTACCAGTGCATGGGCACAGTCTGGCCGGTCCCGCCCGCCGACGGCACCCGACCCGGCCCCGCCGGCGTCGTCGGAGGCCGATCACCGGTCGATCCGCACGGCCCGCCACCCGCCCTCGTGCGCCTCGGCCAGGCCGCGGGCCTCCAGTCCCGACAGCCCGGCCAGGGCGGCCGGGACGGATCGACCCGTGGCCACCGCCACCTCCCCCACGGTGCGGTAACCGCGGACGGGGAGCACCTCGTACAGCGGCAGCAGCTCGGGGTCCACCCGGTCCAGTGCTCGTGTCGGCTCCCGGGCCGGCACGGCGAATCGCACCCCCACCGGCGCCACGGCCTCGAGCACCTGCTCACCGTCCACCACCAGCACCGCCATCTGGTCGCGGATCAACTGATGCGGCCCGACCGACTGCGCGGAATGCACCGACCCGGGCACCGCCATCGCGATCCGGCCCAGCTGTCCGGCCCAGGCCATCGTGTTGCGGGCGCCCGACCGCGCGGCCGCCTCGACCATCACCGTGCCCGCGCTCAGGGCCGCGATGAGCCGGTTGCGGGCCAGGAAGCGGATGCGCGTGGGGTGCTGGCCGGGCGGGCTCTCCGAGACCACGAGCTGGGTCTCGGCCAGATGGCGCAGCAGCGCCTGGTTGCCCCGCGGGTACTCGGTGTCCGGACCGCAGGCGACCACCGCCACGGTCCGTGCCTGCGGTCCGGCCGCGACCGCGCCCCGATGTGCGGCGACGTCGATCCCGTACGCCCCGCCCGAGACGACCGTCCATCCCGACTCGGCCACGGTGGCGGCCAGATCCGCCGCGCACTCCTGCCCGTACGAGGTGCAGGCCCGCGACCCGACCACGGCCACGGCCCGCTCCGACCACGCGGCGAGGTGACCGGGCCCCCGGACCCAGAGCCCGGCGGGCACGCCGCCCCGCTCCGAGATCAGGCCGACGTGGCCGAGATCGTCCACGGCGGCGGGCCATTCCTCGTCGGACGGGATCACGAACCGGATGGCGGAGGCGCGCGCGAGCGCGCGGATCGCCGGCACGTCCACCGTGGACGCTCGCCGCTGCGCCGACTCGCCCAACGATCCGGAGCGGCAGCGATCCAGCACCTCTGCCGCCGACCAGCGGCCCAGCGCCTGAGCGAGCACCGGGTCTCCGGCGTCGAAGATCCAGCTCAACGCCGTCCTTGCCGTCCGGTCCTCCCCCGTCTCGTTCCCCATGGGTTCCCCTCTCATCCGACCGCCCGTCGGTCGCCTCGTCCGTCCACCGCCCACTCGGATGCGCCGTCGGTCCGGACCTGAGGCGCGAGGTCACCGCGGCGCATGGCCAGCCCCGCCGCAGCGTCGTCCTCCGACGGCCGGTCGCGACCGGCGAGATCGGCCATCGTCCAGGCCAGCCGCAGCACCCGGTCCACGCCCCGGGGACTCAGCCGGCCCCGGGCCACCGCTGCATCGATGATCTCGATCCCGTCGGGCAGCGGCAGGCGCTTGCGCAGCCAGGTGCCGCTCACCTCGCCGTTGGTGCGCCAGCGGGTGTCGCGCAGCCGTCGGGCCTGCCGATCACGGGCCTGCAGCACACGGGCGGCCACGGTCGCCGAGGGCTCGGCACTGCGCAACGCCTCCCGCAGGAAGGTCCGACGCAGCGGCAACAGCAGCTGAGAGATGTCCACCCGATCGCGGATCGGCCCGCTGATCCGCTCCCCGTACCGCCGGACCGCCATCGGGGTGCAGCGGCAGGTGGCGCCCGGCGTGGTCGACATGCCACAGGGACAGGGGTTCGAGGCCAGCACCAGCTGGAAGTCCGCCGGGAACCGGGCCTGGACCTCACTGCGACCGATGGTCACCGATCCGAGCTCCAGCGGCGTCCGTAGTGCGTCGAGCACCGTGCCGGCGAACTCCGGAGCCTCGTCGAGGAAGAGGACGCCGCGGTGGGCCAGCGAGATCGACCCGGGTCGGGCCCACCGCGCTCCACCGCCCACGATGCTGGCCACCGAGGCCGAGTGGTGCGGAGCCGAGTACGGCACTCGTCGGCTGAGCCCGGTCACCGGCA
>JBQGEH010000778.1:0-3782 GCA_052039515.1 Nakamurella sp.
CGGTGAAGTGCGGGCCGAGCACGTCCAGCCAGGCCGCCGGATGGGTCGCGGTGGCGGCCGCACCCGGTCTGTCGAAGGCGGCGTCCACCGCGGCGGTCAGCGCGGCGGCGGTCGCCGACTCCGGATAGCGGTCCAGCACCCACGCCCGGTTCGCTGCCCTCACCCCGCTCAGCCCGGCGGCGTCGGCCACGAGCGCGGCGACGCGGTCGCGTACCAGGAGTGGCCGCTGGTCGGGGATCCGCCACGCGCCGGGGGCGTCGAACAGCTCGTGACCGCCGCCGCCGTCGTAGCCGACGACCAGGCAGCCGCTGGCCAGCGCCTCGGCGACCGGCAGGCCGAAGCTCTCGCTGTGCGACAGCGCCACGAAGACGGTGGTGGTCGCGAGCGTGGCGGCGACCTCGGCGCGCGGCAGGTCCACCATCGGGACCAGGTCGACGCCGGCCAGCCGCGGGTCGTGCCGGAGCAGCTCGGCCAGCAGGGACGCCTCCCGGGGCCGCTTCTTGGGGAACCAGCTGACCCTCGGCCGGTCGGCCGGCCGGGGGGCGAAGAGATCGCCGTCCACCGCGTTGGGGACGAGCGTCACCGGCAGGTGCGGCAACGCCGCCGCCAGCACGTCCCGGCTCTCCGCGGTCACCGCCCACACCGCCGGCGGCCGACGCCACCCGGGGAATCCGGCATCGGGGGCGCCGGCGGCGAAGGCGTAGAAGTGGTTCTGGTTGAAGATGACCGTCCGCGCCCCGGGAGCCGGGTCCCGGCCGGGCACCGTCGGGGTCTCCGGGACGACGAGCAGGTCGTCGGCACCCACCGGCAGGGTGGCGCCGGCCAGGACCGGCAGGTCGGGGTCGATCCAGTCGGTGCGGTCGTCCGGATCCGGCAGCCAGAGCCACGCGTCGTGGCCGGCGGCGCGCAGCAGCCGGACGTGCGACGTCATCACGTGCACGCCACCGCTGTGTCGCCGCGTGGCGAACCCGGCGTAGACGATGCGCCGCGGCGTCACTCGAAACGCGGCGGGCTCAGGTACCAGGACGAGCCGCTGCCGGTGTTGTGCGCCGGGAACGCGTTCGGCCCGAGCCCGACCTCGGCCCGCCACTCCGGGCCCCACTTGCCGTCCATCCCGTCGAGGATCTCCGCGCGGTTGCCCTCGGAGGTCTGCCCGGTGCGGTTCATGGTGGCCCGCCGCAGGTGCGAGACGTAGGCGCCCTCGGTGACGACAGTGCGCAACCCGGCCGCCTTGACCCGCAGCGCGAGGTCGATGTCGGAGCCGTAGCCGTGCCGGGGGAACGCGACGGTGTCCAACGCGCCCAGCTCGACGATCGCCTCGGCGGCGAAGGCGATGGCGGTGCCGTCGCAGAACGGCACGTCGCGCAGCTCGGTCCGCGGCAGGTAGTCGAAGGCGGTGTCGGGGATGACCCGGGCCCGCTGGTGCAGCCAGAAGTCGTCGTAGCAGGCGGCGGCGACGGCGATTTTCTCGTCCTCGGCGAACGGCGCGGTCAACGCGTCGAGGAAGCCCTTGGACAGCCGGATGTCGTTGTTGAGCACGACGCAGACGTCGATGTCGTCGTCCGCGGCGGTGTGCAGCGCCCAGTTCGCCGAGCCGATCCAGCGCAGATTGGTGCCCGGCCGGTACACCTCGACGGTGCTGTCGGCGACGGGGACGACGTAGTCGCCGCCGTTGTCGACGACGACGATCCGCACGTCCGGACGGCGGTCGCTGCCGTCCCGGGCCAGATCGCCCAGGACCGCGTCGGTCAGCTCCGGCGATCCGTAGGCGGGGATGACGACCAGCGTCGTCGGGTGCGCTGCGTCGTCAGGCGGCGGCGCACCGATCCCGGGCGCGGGGTACTGACCAGCCATTGCTGACCCATCCGTTCTGTTACAGCGGGCTTCGTGCTTTTCCTGGATCCACAGTAGGGATTCCCCGGGGCTCACCCGGCCATCCGCGATGTGGGGTAGTCGTCAGCCGACCTCGGCCCGGGGCAGCGCCTCCAGCCGCCGCAACGCGACCCGGAGCCGTCCGATGCGGTGCAGGTTGTGTGCGGTGACCAGCACGGTCGCCGCCGCGACCAGGAACCAGGCGGGTGAGACGAGAAAGCCCGCGAGGACGCTCCCGATGATCAGCGCCACCCCGATCAGCTGGGCCGGCAGCGGGGACCCGCCGTCACCGACCTGTCGGCGCAGCATGCGCCGCAGGTCGGCCTGCAGCCCGGGATCAGCGGTCTCCGGTCGCGCCAACCCACGTCGGATCTCTTCATCGCTGCGGCGGTCGAAGAGACCGCCGAGCTGACGCGACAACGTCCGGCGATCGCGTACCGCCCACCAGCCGTTCAGTCCGCCCAGGACGACGGCCATCACGAGTCCGGCGACTAGTGCACGCCGCGGCTGCTCGCGGAAGCTGTACTCGAGCGCCGCGAAGACGAGGCCGTTGAACAGCCCCTGCGTCAGCGCCGCCCGCCAGAACACCGCAGCCGCCCCCATCGCCCCTCCCCCGTCGAGAACCAGAGCTTCGCAGCTCCCGGCTCAGACCGCAGCGACCGCCGGCGTGGCCCCCGACGCCGCGTCCGGGAACAGCGTGCGCAGCACGTCCGACATCGTCACGACGCCGCGGAAGCTCCCCTGGTCGGTGACCACGGCGAGGTGGTTGCGGGTCCGGCGCATCTGCTCGAGTCCCTCCGACAGCGGCGTCCGCGCGTCGAGGGTGAACACCGGCCGCTGGTGCACCGCGACCGGCTGGTCGGGCGCATCGGTCAGGGTGTCCCGGACGTGCACCACCGCGGTCGGCCCGGAGCCGGGGGTGGTGACGAGGATGCGCAGGTGCCCGGAGCGGCGGGAGGCCTCCCGGACCTCCTCGACGGTCGCGCCCGCGGCCACCGAGGTCGGGGTCCGGCCCGGTCGCACCAGGTCGCCGATCACCGCCTCCTCGAGGTCCAGCGCGCCGGAGATCTGCTGGTAGTACGACACGTCCAGCGCCCCGACCGTGGTGGAGTGTTCGACCAGCTGCCGCAGGCCGCGCGGGTCCTGACCGCCGGCGGCGGTCTCGACCGGTTCGACGCCGACCTTGCGCACGCACCAGTTGGCCATCTGGTTCAGCGCCCGCAGCGCCGGCCGGAAGACGAACATGAACGCCCGCATCGGGACGGCCAGCAGGATCGACGACCGCTCGGGGTGGGCGATGGCCCACGACTTGGGCGCCATCTCACCGACCACCAGGTGCAGGAAGGTGACGATGACCAGCGCGAACACGAAGGCCAGCACGTCGGCGATCCACAGCGCCAGCCCCAACGAGCTCAGCAGCGGGGTCAGCGCGTGGTGCACGGCCGGCTTGGTGATCGCGCCGAGCGCCAGCGTGCAGGCGGTGATGCCCAGCTGGGACCCGGCGAGCACGACGGTCAGCTCGGCCGAGCTGCGCAGCGCGGCCCGGGCGGAGCGGCTGGTGACGGCGGCGTCCTCGAGGCGGTGCTTCTTGGCGGCGAGCAGCGCGAACTCGATGGCCACGAAGAACGCGCTCAGCGCGATGATGACGATCGTGGCGATCGTGACGAACCACGGCCCCATCCCACGTCACCCTTCTCGTCGGCGCCGGCGACAGCCGGGACCGGGGTGTCCAGGGTGACCCGGACCAGCGACGGCACCGTCCGGTCGATGGCCAGGATGTCCAGCTCCAGGTGTTCCACGGGGGGTTCGTCCTCGAGGGCGTAGGCGGCGGGGTCCGGCGGCAGGGCGACCCGGATCCGGTCGCCGACCGCCGGGAAGGTGCCGTGGGTGGCGATGGCCAATCCGGAGAC
>JBQGEH010000779.1:0-8963 GCA_052039515.1 Nakamurella sp.
CGAGTCGGGGCGAAAAGTACCCGATGAGCGGGCACTGTCCGCCCCGATCGCCGTTTCCGGGCGGCGCCCGCCCCGCGGGCTCAGCGCGGTGTGCGTCCGGTGGCCGGGCGTCGTCCGCCCCGATGCGGCTAGGCGCGGGGCGCCACGTCCGTCGGCACCCCCAGAGATCGGGGTGGTTTCCATCCGGCGAGCGGGCGCTTTCCGCCCCGATGCGGCCAGGTCCGGCCCGGACCACGGCGGCCAGGTCCGGAGCCACTGCCGGATCGAGTAGGAAAATGGCCGCTGGGCGGGCACTTTCCTACCCGACTCGGGGAGGTGCTCGCTCAGGTCAGGCGGATGCCCAACAGGGCGTCGACGGCCGTGGCCACCTCGGCACCGGCCAGCGACGAGTTCTGCGCCCACTGGTCGATGACCTTGACGGCCTTGACGGTGTCCAGGTCGTTGCTCAACGCGGCGCGCAGCGTGGCCACCACCTCGGTGGTGTCGAAGCCGAACCGCTGCGCGGCGGCCCGCCACCGGGCCAGCCGCTCGACGGCCTCGGCCAGCACCGCGTCGGTCCAGAAACGGTCCTCCCGGTAGTGCCGGGACAGCAGCGCCAGCCGGATCGCCATCGGGTCCACACCGTCGCGGCGCAGCACCGACACGAAGACCAGGTTGCCGCGCGACTTGCTCATCTTCTCGCCGTCGAGCCCGATCATCCCGGCGTGCGTGTAGTGCTTCGCGAACGGCGGCCGCCCGGACAGCGCCTCGGCGTGCGCCGCCGAGCACTCGTGATGCGGGTAGATCAGGTCGCTGCCGCCACCCTGCAGGTCGATGCTGTAACCGAGCCGGTTGCCGGCGATGGCGGCGCACTCGATGTGCCAGCCCGGACGGCCCGGCCCCATCGGTGAGTCCCAGGCCGGCTCCCCCGGTCGCTCCATCCGCCAGAGCAGCGCGTCCAGCGCGTCCCGCTTACCCGGACGGTCGGGGTCGCCGCCGCGCTCGGCGACCAGCCGCAGCATGGAGCCCCGGTCGTAGCCGGACTCGTAGCCGAAGGCGTCGGTCGTCCGGACGTCGAAGTAGACGTCGGCGTACAGCTCACCGTCGGCGTCCGGGGCGGTGATGCGGTAGGCCGAGCCGTTGTCGATGAGCTGCTTGACCGCCCGGATGATCTCGGGCATCGCCTCGACCGCGCCGACGTAGTCCCGCGGCGGCAGCACCCGCAGCGCCTCCATGTCCTCGCGGAACAGCTGGATCTGGGAGGCGGCGAGCTCCTGCCAGTCGACCCCGTCCCGGGCCGCCCGCTCGAGCAGCGGGTCGTCGATGTCGGTGGCGTTCTGCACGTAGTGCACGTCCCGGCGGTTGTCCCGCCACACCCGTTGGACCAGGTCGAACGCGAGGTAGGTGGCCGCGTGACCGAGGTGGGTGGCGTCGTAGGGGGTGATTCCGCAGACGTACAGCGTCGCCTCGTCACCCGGCTCGGTCGGCCGGACCGTACGCGTCGACGAGTCGTACAGCCGGAGCGGGACGGGGACGCCGGGAACGACCGGGAGCTTCGGGGAAGGCCATGACTGCACCTGTCGACCCTAACGAACCGCGGCGGTCAGCGACGAACGCCCGGCACCACGTGCCGGTTGGCGTTGATCACGGCCCGCTGCAGGCCGTTGAGCCGGGTGCCGCGGACGTGCTCGGGCGGGCTGGACGAGTAGTACATGAGGTTGTCCGGTGACGGGTGGTGCGGCAGGTTCAGCGCGTGCCCGATCTCGTGCACGAGGACGGTTTCGTCGTACTCGTGCGGCTTGTCGGGGTCGAACAACGCGGCCTGCACGACGACCCAGTCGGCGGAGATGCCCAGTGAACAACCCGTGGTCCGCCCGGCGATGTCACGCACCACGATGGCGGTGACCGGCCGGCCGACCACGTCGGTGACACGCCCGGCGTCGGCGGTGGCCTGCAGCTGCCGGTGGTAGAAGTCGGTGCGACCGAGCAGCTCGTCCAGCAGCAGGAGCTTGTTGGCCCGCGGGTTCAGCGCGGTGGTCGGCGCCGGCTCGGTGACGACGTGGGTGCCGACGTGCCGCACCCGCACCCCGGCCCCCTCGGTCAGCACCGCGTCGGCACGGGCCAGCGCCGGCTCCAGCAGGGCCGGGTGCAGCAGCGGGGCGCCGTGCTCGTCGGACAGCACGATGACGGTGAGCCGGACGGTGCCGGGCGTGGCGCTCGTTCCGGTGACCGCACCGGTGACGACCTCCCCGGTGCGCACCACGGCGCTGGCGGCGTCGGCGGCCAGCGATCCCGCGGTGCGGGCCAGGTAGCGACCGGCCCCCAGGACGGTGTCGGTCAGGGGGCGGATCGGCATCAGCGGTCCTTCACAGTGGCGGCCACGGGATCGGGGTGCGGTGCTCGGGGGGCCGGTCGAAGAACGGTGCGGCCAGGAGCCGCTCGATCCGCCGCTGCAGCGCGGCGATCTCGGTCAGCGTGAGCAGCTCGGTCAGCGTTTCGCCGAGGTCCCCGGCGACGGCGGTGCGCAGCCGCTCGAGACCGGCGACGCCCTCCTCGGGCAGGGGGTCGCCGGCCCAGCCCCACAGCACGGTGCGCAACTTGTTCTCGGTGTGCAGGGTGAGGCCGTGGTCGACGCCGTACACCGGCCCGTCCACGACGGGCAGCACGTGCGGTCCCTTGCGATCGGCGTTGTTGACCACCAGGTCGAAGGTGGCCAGCAGCTGCAGCCGCGGGTCGTCGGCGTGAGCCAGGACCGCCGGGTTGCCCATCCCGTCGGTCGCCCGGAGCACCGGGAGCCAGCCCTTGGGCAGCTTCTTCCGCGGGAACAGGTCGACCATGGTCTCCGAGTCGGTGCCGTCGATCCACAGCTGCACCATGCCCGGCCCGACCGGCCCGTCGCGCAGGAACGTCGGCGGCACGCATTCCCAGCCGGCGGCCGCTGCGACCAGGGCGGCGCCGACCTCGCGACGGGCGAGGCTGCCGTCGGGGAAGTCCCACAGCGGGCGTTCGCCGCGGATCGGCTTGTAGACGCAGTCGGCGCGGACGCCGTCCAGGCTGACCTCGGCGAGCAGGGTGACGTTGGAGGCGTCGGACAGCCGGCCGGCGATCTCCAGGTCGCCGTGCACCAGCAGTGCGGCGAGGTCGTCGGGAGCGAGGTCGGCGGTGGACCCGGTCACCGGGTCCGGCTCGACGTCACCCCCGGCGTCAGCCGAGGTCACCGCGGTGGTAGCCGTTCAGCCGGGGGCAGATGTGCCCGTCCGGGTCCAGCGGGTTGGCGCACAGCGGGCACGGCGGGCGACCCGACGAGACGACCCGGCCGGCCTGCGCGGCGAAGCTCATCGCCTCGTCCAGCGACAGGAAGACGCGCAGCGCGTCCGGCCCGTCGGCGCTGTCGTCCAGGACGGTGTCCTCGTTCACCTCGGCCTCGGTGATGGCCAGCAGCTCGACGACGATGCGGGAGCCGTCCCCGTCCCAGGCCAGGCCCAGGGTGCCGACCCGGAACTCCGGGTCGACGGGGGTGGTCAGCGTGGGTTCGGTCGGGTCGATGGTCGGTTCCTTCTCGCCGAAGCGGCGCACGACTTCGCCGATGAGCGAGCCGAGCTTGTCGGCGAGGACCGCGACCTGCTGCTTCTCGCAGGCGACGGACACGACGCGTTTGCCGTCGACCGCCTGCAGGTAGAACTCCCGTTCCCCGGGACGGCCGACCGTCCCGACGAGGAAGCGGTCGGGTGAGCGGAAGATGTGTACCTGGCGATCCATGTCGTGCTCGATCCTATGCGCGCCCGTGACCGGCCCGGTCGCCGGTCACCCGGTCGAGCCGCCGACCACCGCGTCCCCGGCCGGCACCGGGTCGCCCGTTGCGGTGCTGTCGGCGGGAGCGGGCGGCGGTGGCAGCAGTGCGCTCAGGTCGGCGGTGTCGTTGATCCGGTCGACCATCGGCCGCATCGACGAGTAGCGGATGACCGACAGCGACGCCGGGTTGACGTTGATCCGCTGGAAGCCGTCCAGGTGCAGGCCCAGCGCGTCGGCGAGGATCGCCTTGATGACGTCGCCGTGGCTGCAGACGAGCACCGGGCCGCCGCCCTCGGCGACGAGCTCTCCGATCGCGGCGACCGCACGGGCGGACACCTCGGCGAGGCCCTCCCCCTCCGGGAACACCGCGGCGCTCGGCCGGGCCTGCACGATCCGCCACAGGTCCTCGCCGGCCAGGTCCTTCAGCGGCCGTCCGGTCCAGGTGCCGTAGTCGACCTCGGAGAACCGTTCGTCCAGCTCGACCGGCAGGCCGAGCGCGGCGGCGACCGGGGCGAGCGTCTGCTGGCAGCGGGTGAGCGGCGAGGAGACGATCCGCACGACGTGCACCCCGGCCATCCGGGTGGCCAGGTCGGTGGCCTGGGCGGCGCCCTTCTCGTCCAGCTCGACGCCGGTGCTGCGGCCGGCGAGCACGCCGGCGACGTTGGCGGTGGAGCGGGCGTGCCGGAGCAGGATGACCGTCCGGCCGGTGTCCTTCGGGGCGGGCGCGGCGGCGGGGGCGGTCACTGGACGGCCTCGATCCAGCCCGCGGACAGCGCGACGATCAACGCGACGCCGAGCACCCAGCGGTACCAGACGAACACGGTGATCTTGTGGCCGGAGACGAACTTCATCAGCCAGGCGACGCTCGCGTAGGCGACGACGAAGCTGACCACGGTCCCGACGATGGTGGGCACCGCGCCGACGCCCTCGCCCAGCGCCGACGGCAGCTCGTAGGCGCCGGCGCCGAGCAGGGCGGGGATGCCGAGGAAGAACGCCAGCCGGGTGGCGGCCACCCGGTCCAGGCCGCGCATCAGGCCGACCGAAATGGTGGCACCGGAGCGGGACACCCCGGGGATCAGCGCCAGGCTCTGCGCGCAGCCGATGAGCAGCACGTCCTTGAGGTTCAACGCGGACTCCGGGCGGTTCTGCCTGGCGACCTTCTCGGCGTACAGCATCACCGCACCCCAGACGATGAGCGCCGCGGCCACCACCCACAGCGACCGCAGCGGGCCCTTGATGAGGTCCTTGGCGACGAAGCCGACGACGACGATCGGCAGCGAGCCGATGATGACCAGCCACGCCATCCGGTAGTCCGGGGCGGTCCGCTTGGCCGGGTCGAACAGTCCCCGGATCCAGGCCATGAACAGCCGGGCGATGTCGGACCAGAAGTAGATGAGCACCGCGGCGATGGCGCCGACCTGGATGACCGCGGTGTCCGCGGTGACCGCCGGGTCGGCGATGTCCAGGCCCAGCAGGTCCGACGCGATGGTGATGTGGCCCGTGGAGGAGACCGGCAGGAACTCGGTCAGGCCTTCGACGATGCCCAGGACGATGGACTGCCAGATGTTCATGCGACGCCGGCGGAGTGCAGCGCGGAGGTGGAGCTGTGGGGCACGAGCGACCTACGTTCGTCGGGGCACGGTCCGACGTCGGGCGGCCGGGGTGTGCTCAGCGGATCAGCTCCCGCGCGGAGGCGACAGCCTTCAGGATCGTAAGACGGTCCTGCACCGTCCGGGCGTAAGCGGCGACGTTGACCGATGTGATCCCGGCGTCGCGCAGCCCGACCAGCGTCGATGCCATGTCCTCGGGGGTGCCGAGCAGACTCGTCCGGGTGAGGAACTCCAGCGGCACGGCGGCGGCGGCCTCGTCGTAGCGGCGCGACAGGAACAGCCGCTGCACCTCGTCGGCCTCCGCGCGGAAGCCCATGGCGCTGGCGATGCCGTGGTAGAAGTTCGTCGTCGTCGACCCCATGCCGCCGATGTAGAGAGCGGCGTTGGGCCGCACCGCGTCGGCCGCGGTGGCCCGGTCCGGTCCGACGGCCGCGGCGACGGTGGCCGCGACGTCGATCGCGTCGGGGTCCCGGCCGGCCGCGGCGGCGGCGTCCCGGACCGTGCGCACCTGGGCCGCGCCGCCGTCCGGCTCGAAGAAGATGGCGTGCCAGCCGTCGGCGATCCGTCCGGTGAGCGCGAGGTTCTTCGGGCCCACCGCGGCCAGGTAGATCGGTACCGACCGGCGGTGCGGGCTCATCCCCAGCATCAGCGTCTTCCCGGGGCCGTCGGGCAGCGGGAGCGTGAAGTGGTCGCCGGCGAACTGGACGCGCTGCCGCGCGATGGCCTGCCGGACGATGGCCACGTACTCCTCGGTGCGGCCCAGCGGATCGCCGTAGCGGACGCCGTGCCACCCCTCGCTGACCTGCGGGCCGGACACCCCGAGGCCCAGCCGGAACCGGCCCTCGCTCATCCCGTCCAGGGTGGCGGCGGTCATCGCGGTCATCGCCGGCGTGCGTGCCGGGATCTGCATGACGGCGGACCCGACGTCGATCGTGCTGGTCCGGGCGGCGACGGCGGCCAGCACGGTCGGTGCGTCGGAGCCGTACGCCTCGGCGACCCAGGCGCAGTCGTAGCCCAGGTCCTCGGCCGCGCGGGCCAGGTCGACGGCGTCCCGGACCCCGGCACCGTCACTGAAGTAGCCCAGGCTGACGCCGAGCCTCATCTCGCCTCCCCGGTGGCGCCCCGCGTCGGACGCCCCGCCCACCGTACCGAGCACGGTGACGCGGCTCACTCCGGGTGCGCTGCCTACTCTGACCCGATGGACGGTCTCACCGCGCTGCGTCGCATCGCGTTCCTGCTCGAACGCTCGATGGCGCCGACCTACCGGGTGAAGGCGTTCCGCACCGCGGCGCTGGCCATCGCGACGCTGCCCGCCGAGGAGCTGGACACCCGCATCCGGGAACACACGCTCACCGAGCTCGCCGGGGTCGGGCCCAAGACGGCCGCGGTGGTCGAGGAGGCCGCGGACGGGACGGTGCCGTCGTACCTGGCCGACCTGGAGGCGTCGGCGGGCCCGCTGGACCCGGCGGGTGCCGACCTGCGGAGCCGGCTGCGCGGTGACCTGCACTCGCACAGCGACTGGAGCGACGGCGGCAGCCCCATCGAGGAGATGGCGATCACCGGGCTGGAGCTCGGGCACGACTACCTCGCGCTGACCGACCACTCCCCCCGGCTCACCGTCGCCCACGGCCTCACCGCGAAGCGGCTGGAGAAACAGCTGACGCTGGTCGCTGCGATGAACCGGCAGCTCGGCGACGGCTTCCGGCTGCTGTCGGGCATCGAGTGCGACATCAACGAGGACGGCACCCTCGACCAGACCGACGACCTGCTCGGCCGCGTCGACATCGTCGTCGGATCGGTGCACTCCAAGCTCCGCGCGGACTCCGCGACCATGACGAAGAGGATGCTCACCGGCATCGCCAACCCCTACATCGACGTCCTCGGGCACTGCACCGGTCGGCTCGTCACCGGCGGCCGCGGCACCCGGCCGCCAAGCGCCTTCGACGCCAAGCGGGTGTTCGCCGCGTGCGCCGAGCGGGGGGTGGCGGTGGAGATCAACAGCCGCCCGGAACGGCTGGACCCGCCGCGGGCGCTGCTCCGGCAGGCTGTCGCCGCCGGGTGCCTGTTCAGCATCGACACCGACGCACACGCCCCCGGGCAGCTGGACTTCCAGACCTACGGCGCCGCCCGCGCCGTCGAGTGCGGGGTTCCGGAGGACCGGATCGTCAACACCTGGCCGCTGGACCGGTTGCTGGAGTGGACGCACCGGGAGCGGTGATCCGCCGGCGCGGCTGGTGACGGCCGCGAGGCTCCGTGTGTTCGCGCGGGCGACTTCCGTCAACGCGGGCGTGATGTCGTCCGCGTTGACGGACAACGCCCGCGCAACTCCGCCAGAGGGTCGAACCGGCGGCTCGCACCCGGGCCTCACCCACCGGGCGAGGTCGGCCCGACAGGGCTCAGGCCTGCTCGACGAACCAGCGCACGATCTCCTCGCCGCCCAGCACCCCCGGCCGCTGCGTGACGCTCACGTGCGGCCGGTGCCAGTCCAGTCCCTCGAGCTCCCCGTGGCACGGCCGGATGGCGGCGTCGGCGAGCTCCAGCATCTCCGCGTCGAGCAGGCCGTCGCCGGCGGCGAGCATCCGGTCGGTGCCGACGCGGGCCGCGACCTCGGAGATCGCCGCCGACTTCCGCAGTCCGACGGGCGTCGAGTAGACCTTGCGGCCCTGGACCGACAGCAGCCAGCCGTGGTCGGCGCACCACTGTCCCCACTCGGCCAGGAATCCGTCCGGAACGGCGGCGAGATCGACGACCAGATAGGTGAACAGCTCGTCGGCGGAGCGCCGCTTGAGCACCCAGTCGCCCCGGGCCCGCTGCTTCAGCGCCGCCACCACCTCGGCCAGCGGGCTCGCCGTCGCCCGCAGCCGCTCGTCCAGCCCGCGGCGCCACTCCGGGTCGGGGACGCCGTCGACCAGCAGCGTGCCGCCGTTGCTGGCGACCGCGTACCGCGGCCGGCCGGCGGCGGCCAGCGGCAGCCGGATCCGCAGGAACTGCTCGACGGTGCGGGTGGTGCACGGCACCAGGGTGTGGGCCGCCGACAGTGCCTCGAAGCCGCGGTGCGCGTCGATCGTCATGAACGCCGACGGGCGGCCGTCCATCACCTCGACCGAGATCAACGTGGGAGCGTCCAGGTCCGCGCCGGGCAGCCGGAGCGCACCCGGCGAATAGATCATCGTCTGGTCGAGGTCGGTGGCGACGAGCGTGCTCACTGGACGTCCCCGGTGACCTGCTCGATGAGCCCGACGCAGGCGTAGGCGAGATCGGGCACCACCTCCACCGGCACCCCGCGCCGCTCGGCCAGCAGCCGGATGTGGGCGTGGTCGGGGTTGTCCAGCTCACGGACCAGCACCCGGTCCGGGGTGCGGCGCAACAGCACCCGGGTGGTCTCCCCCACGCCGGGTTTGACGAAGTTGACCGACGACACCCGGTAGCGACGGCGGATGTCCTCCACCGCCGTCCACCCGGCCCAGGTCGGCGTCCGGTCGGCGGCCTGCAGGGCCGGCAGCTGCGCGGCGACGGCCACGGCGCCGGCGTCGACGCGGCCGCGCACCGCGTCGAGCAGCGCGCCGGAGCGGTCGGCGCCGG
>JBQGEH010000780.1:0-10140 GCA_052039515.1 Nakamurella sp.
TGGGCCGAGGCGTTCGTCGACTTCGCCGCCGGCGAGATGCGCAGCTGGATCCGCGCGCAGGGCATCGGGCTGTTCCCGATCGTGCAGTGGGCCGAGCGCGGCGGGTACGAGGGACTGGCGCACGGCAACTCGGTCCCCCGCTTCCACCTGGCGTGGGGCACCGGGCCGGGCGTGGTCACCCCCATCCTCAAGCGCGTCATGGCGCACGTCCGTGGGGGCCGGATCCAGTTCCGCTTCCGGCACCGGGTGACCGAGCTGCTGACCGACGGTGGTGCCGTGACCGGCGTCGCCGGCGAGGTGCTGGTGGCGTCCACGGTGGCGCGCGGCGAGGCCTCCTCCCGCGAGGTCGAGTCCGACTTCACCCTGCGGGCGCAGGCGGTGATCGTCTGCTCGGGCGGCATCGGCGGCAACTTCGACCTGGTCCGCCGGTTCTGGCCCGCCGACAAGCCGCAGCCGGCCGAGCTGCTGTCCGGTGTCCCCGCGTCCACCGACGGTCTGAGGATCGAGGTCGCCGAACGGGCCGGCGGTCGTCGCATCAACAGCGACCGGATGTGGCACTACGCCGAAGGGGTGGTCAACCACGCGCCGGTGTGGCCGGCGCACGGCATCCGCATCCTGGCCGGCCCGTCGTCGCTGTGGCTGGACGCACGCGGGAACCGGCTGCCGGCGCCGCTGTGGCCCGGCTTCGACACCCGCGGCACCGTCGACCACATCCTGTCGACCGGCTTCGCCTACTCCTGGCTGGTGCTGAACCAGCGGACCATCGGCCCCGAGTTCGCGCTCTCCGGGTCGGAGCAGAACACCGACATGACCGGCAAGTCGGTGCGGGCGCTGCTGAAGAACCGGCTGTCCGACGGGCCGACCGACGCGGTGAAGCTGTTCCAGGAACGCGGCGTGGACTTCCTGACGGCCGGGACGCTGCCCGAGCTGGTCGGGAAGATGAACGCGCTGGCCGGCGACGATCTCGTCGACCCGGCGGCGGTGGAGGGCATCGTGCGGGGCCGGGACCTGCAGGTCCGGTCGGGCCTGGGCAAGGATCCGCAGCTCGCCGCCGTGGTCGCCGCCCGCCGCTACTTCGGCGACCGCAAGATGCGCACCGTCGAGCCGCACGAGTTCCTCGACCCGGCGGCCGGTCCGCTGGTCGCGGTGCGGGTGCACATCCTCACCCGCACGACGCTCGGCGGGTGGGAGACCGACCTGTCGGCCCGGGTGCTGCGGCTCGGCGGCGAGCCGGTGCCCGGGCTGTACGCGGCCGGCGAGGCGGCCGGCTTCGGTGGCGGCGGCGTCCACGGCTACCGCTCGCTGGAGGGGACGTTCCTCGGCGGGTGCCTGTTCAGCGGGCGCGCGGCGGGTCGGGCCGCCGGGGCGGCGGTGGTCTGACTCAGCCGTCGGCGAGCAGCCGGTCGACGAGCCCGGGATCGGCGTAGCCCAGCGTCGCCCAGCCGGCGTCGACGACGACGTGGCAGCCGTCGGTCTTCGCGGAGAACAACGGGATGCTCGTCGGCGGCGCGGTCCGCACGGTCACGAAACGGTCGACCCGGGCGGCCGGCCCGCATCCGCCCGGGGGTTCCGACGTCATGGAGCTGAACAGTGTCCGGGCGAGGGCGGGCGACGCGGATCCCGCCGCCGGTTCAGCGTCCTGGCGGCAGACCAGCAGCGGGGACTCCGGCAGCCCGGGCCACGACGAGGCCGCCGGTGTCGGCGTGAGGGGGGCGGTCCCCGCGCAGGCGTCGCGGACCTGCTCCTCGGTCGCCGTCCGCGCCAACCAGGTCACGACCGGGGTGATGCCGACCGCTTGATCGACCAGCGCGCGGACGGCCCGACGGCCGGCGCCGCACCGATCCTGCTCGAGATCCACCACGAAGCGGGTCCCGTTCCGCATGGTCACGACCACCTCGGCGTCGGACCCGCCCGCCAGGACGGACGACGCGGGAAGGTAGCAGCTGTCCGTGATCTCCTCGCTGATCATCAAAGTCGGAGCGGCCTGTTCGATCAGGTCCGGCGGGAGCGTCCACTCCTCGCGGGTCGTCCACCAGCCGTCCCCGGGACGGACCGCGGCCCCGCTCGTGCACACCGTCATCGCGGTCACCCCATCCGCCCACTGCAGCGGGCGGGCGTCCGCGAGCGGCAGGCCCGCACACTCGCCGGTCGGGGTGTTCGCGGGACTGCTCTCGGCGGACGACCCGTCCGTGAACACCGCCCGGGCCACCCATGACAGCAGCACCACCGCCACCAGCGGCGCGGTCAGCAGCGCCACCGTCCGCACCCGCATCGCGTCCTCCTCGTCGAACCTGCGACACGGACGGCGCCACTGCCCGGATGCGTTGCACCGCCCCGCCCGCACCCTGCGCCGCGGCAGAGGGTAGGAATCCCGGGGGAATCCGCCGATCCGAGGAGACACCGATGACCCGACCGATCCGCATCGCCGTCCAGCTGCACCCGCAGCACGCCGACTACGGCCAGATCCGCGACGCGGTGATGCGCGCCGAGGAGGGCGGCGCCGACGTCGTCATGAACTGGGACCACTTCTTCCCGCTGTACGGCGACCCCGACGGCAAGCACTTCGAGGCCTGGACGATGCTCGGCGCCTGGGCCGAGCAGACGGAGCGGGTGGAGTTCGGCCCGCTGGTCACCGGGGGCGGCTACCGCAACCCCGACCTGCTCGCCGACATGGCCCGCACCATCGACCACATCTCCGGCGGCCGCTTCATCCTGGGCATGGGGGCCGGCTGGTTCGAGAAGGACTACACCGAGTACGGCTACGAGTTCGGCACGGCCGGTTCCCGGCTGAACCTGTTCGCCGAGTACATGGACCGCATCGACGCCCGCCTGAAGAAGCTGAACCCGCAGCCGACCCGGCACATCCCGGTGCTCATCGGTGGTGGCGGGGAGAAGAAGACGCTGCGGCAGGTGGCCGAGCACGGCGACATCTGGCACTCGTTCTCCGACCTGGACACCTACCGGCGCAAGGTCGGCATCCTCGAGGGTCACTGCGCCGACGTGGGCCGCGACCCGGCCGAGATCGAGCACTCCACCGAGGTCGGCGATCAGGACGAGGCCGCGCTCAACGCCGTCGCCGACGCCGGCGTCACCCTGTTCACCGTCGGTATCGGCGGGCCGGAGTACGACCTGACGAAGCTGCAGCGCTGGACGGCCTGGCGCGACGCCCGCAACGCGGGCTGATCAGCAGCCGGATCGGGGCAGATCCCAACCGCCAGGCGGACACGATCTGCCCCGATCCGAGCACGTCGGGTGCCGGCTGGGGACAGGGTCAGGGCGCCGACTCGACCGGCTGACGCAGGATCGTCCGGAGCTTCTCCGGGGCGGCGCGGCGGGCGTCGCTGAGGTAGATCTCGTGGTGCTTCCCGGTCATCCGCAGTCCCCGTCCCGGGATGACCTCGTCGTGCATCGCGGCCAGCGTCGGGCCCTCGTCGTCGTACGGACCGACGTGCAGGGTCTGCACGCACAGGCCCTCGTCCAGCCGCTCCAACCGCACCGTCGCGTGGCGCAGCCCCTTGCGGTCGACGGCGTCCGCGAGATGCGCGTCGGTGATCCAGTCCGGGACCATGATCATCAACGTCCACCGCCAGCGGTTCTTGTCCCGCCCCGAGGTGAACGCGGCCATGTCGTCGGACCACCACAGCGCCTCCAACGGCATCACCACATGGTCGCGACCCAGCTCGGTCTTGCTGAGGAACTTGAGCGCGTAGGCCAGCGGGTACAGGGTCGCCATGGCCGCCCCGTAGGCCGGCGCGGAGTTGGGGTCGCCCTCGCCGTCGACCATCAGGTAGTCCAGCGGCGGCACCTCGACGGTGTCGAACCGGCCCCGGCGGGCACTGTAGGTCTGGATGGTTTTCCGGAAATCCGTCTTCACACCGTCTCCCGTGCCGCTGATCCGGTGAGCATCGCACCGGCGGTGACCGTCCGCCGCACCAACCAACCGGAACCGTCATCGACGAACGAAGGAGTGCCCATGTCGCGAACCGTGGCCGAGGATCTGGTCGAGACGCTCGTCCGAGCCGGCGTCACCCACGTCTACGGGCTGGTGGGCGACAGCCTCAACGCCTTCAGCGACGCCGTCCGTCGCAGCGGCGGGTCCGCGAAGGGCGGTCTGGACTGGATCCACGTGCACCACGAGGAGGCCGCCGCCTTCGCCGCGTCCGCGGAGGCGCAGCTCACCGGCCGGCTCGCCGTCTGCGCCGGCAGTTGCGGGCCGGGCAACACCCATCTCATCCAGGGGGTCATGGACGCCCACCGCTCCGGTGCACCGGTGCTGGTCCTCGCCTCGCACATCACGTCCCCGGAGATCGGCACCGGGTTCTTCCAGGAGACCGACCCGAAGGCGCTGTTCGCGCAGGCCAGTCACTGGTGCGAGCTGGTGTCCACGCCGGAGCAGATGCCCCGGTTGGCCCGGGTGGCGATCCAGAACGCCGTCGGCGCGATGGGGGCGGCGGTGCTCGTGCTGCCGGGTGACGTTCTCGCCGCCGACGCCGTGCACGAGGTGGGTGACTCCGCCCCGGCGGCCCGCCGCCCGCTGACCGTGCCCGATCCGGCGGCGGTCACCGAGCTGGCCGGTCGGCTGAACGCGGCGGGGAAGGTGGCGATCATGGGCGGCATCGGCTGCCTGGACGCCCGCGACGACGTACTCGCCCTGGCCGCCGCGCTGCACGCCCCGGTCGGGCACAGCCTGCGCGGCAAGGACGTCCTGCAGTACGACAATCCGTACGACGTGGGGATGACCGGGCTGCTCGGCTACGGCGCCTGCTACGAGGCGTTGCACGACGCCGATCTGGTGCTGCTGCTCGGAACCGACTTCCCCTACACCGATTTCCTGCCGCAGGCCCACACCGTCCAGGTCGACCTCGACCCGACGCGGCTCGGCCGGCGGACCCCGCTGGTGCAGGGCATCGCCGGCGACGTCGGGCTGACCATCCGGGCGCTGCTGCCGCAGCTGGAGCCGCGACAGGACCGGTCGTTCCTGGACGACATGCTGGCCACGCACGAGAAGAAGGTGCGTCGCTCGGTCGACACCTACGTCGACGACGACCACCAGCCGACCCCGATCCACCCGGAGTACCTGGCGACGATCCTGGACGAGCTGGCCGACGACGACGCCGTGTTCACCGCCGACACCGGCATGTGCTGCACCTGGATCGCCCGCTACATCACTCCGAACGGCCGCCGGAAGCTGCTGGGCTCCTGGGTGCACGGGTCGATGGCCAACGCGCTGCCGATGGCGTTCGGCGCGCAGGTCGCGTTCCCCGACCGCCAGGTGATCTCGATGAGCGGCGACGGCGGGGTGGCGATGCTGCTCGGCGAACTGCTGACCGTGAAGCGGCACGGGTCGCCGACCAAGGTCGTGGTGTTCAACAACTCGAGCCTCGGCATGGTGCGGCTGGAGATGCTGGTCGCGGGTGACCCGCCGTTCGGCACCGACCACACCGAGGTCGACTACGCCGCGATCGCCGCCGGCGCCGGGTTCTTCACCCGCCGGGTCACCGACCCGGCCGAGCTGCGGACGGCGGTCGCCGAGGTGCTGGCCCACGACGGACCCGCCCTGCTGGACGTGGTGACCACCGCCGACGCGCTGGAGGTGCCGTCGCACCTGACCCTCGCCGAGGCGAAGGGGTTCGCACTGTCGATGGGCCGCATCGTCCTCGGCGGCGGCGTGGGGGACGTGCTCAAGCTCGCGAAGACGAACCTGCGCAACATCCCGCTGCCCTGACGGTCAGCCGGTGAACCCGCGCTCGAAGTCCTCGACGGTGACGTCGATCCGCCGGTCACGCCAGTAGAACTCGCGGTCGTGGTCACCGATCTCCCGGACGATGCGGCACGGGCTGCCGAGAGCGACAACACCGGCGGGGATGTCGCGGGTGACGACACTGCCGGCGCCGATGACGCTGTCGTCGCCGATGGTGACGCCGGGCATCACCAGCACCCCGGCGCCGATCCACACGTTGTCGCCGATGCGCACCGGCAGGTTGAACTGGGCGGCGCGCCGGCGCAGCTCGGGGAGCACCGGATGGCCGGCGGTCGCGATGACCACGTTGGGGCCGAGCATGACGTGGCTGCCGATGTGGATCTCGGCGTCGTCGACCAGCGTCAGGTTGAAGTTGGCGTAGACGTCGTCACCGACGTGCACGTTCCGGCCACCCCAGTTCGACCGCAGCGGCGGCTCGAACCAGCAGCGGTCGCCGACCGAGGCGAACATGCGGCGCAGCAACGCCTCCCGCTCGGCGGTCTGCGACGGGCGGGTGGCGTTGTAGTCGTACAGCACCTCCATCGCCGCGGTCTGCTCGGTCGCGAGCGCGGGGTCGGTGGGGTCGTAGACGAGGCCGGCGTCCATCCGGTCACGGTTGCGCACGACGAGGAGCCTCCCACAGCCCTCAGCCGCCGCCCTCCTGCTCGCGTCGCTGCTGGGCGCGGTACCGGGCCCGCTGCTCCTCCGCGCGGGCCCGGACCTGACGGAGGAACTCCTCGTCGGCGGCCGGGTCCTGGGGCAGCGCCCGGTTCGGCCGTTCGTACTCGGGATAGCCGGGCGTCGGATGGATGCGCGGACCGCGGCTGACGATCGGGCGTCCGGCGACGAGCCAGGCGACGCTGCCGATCAGCGGCAGCAACACGACCAGGACGAGCCAGCCGAGCTTGGGCAGGTTCCGGCACAGCGCGTCCGGCGTCTGGACGATCTCGACGATGCACCAGATCCACAGCACCAGCGCCGCGATGAACAGCGCCCCCTCCACATACAGCATGCCTGGCCCCCCGCCATCAGCATCCGCCGAGGTCACAGCCTCGCACGGACCGCGCAGCGCGGCAACGGGAGCGTCAGCGCTGCTCCTTGGAGCACCACCAGGTGGTGCGGCCACCGACGGTGTCGCGGTGCATCGGGGCGCCGCAGCGGGGGCAGGTGCCGCCCTTGTGCCGGGCCGGGATGACCGCGCCGGTGTGCACGCCGCCCTGCCGGATGGCGTCCTCGGTGGCGTCGTGCAACGCGTCGTGCAGCCGGGTCAGGGTGCGGGCCGACAGCTCGTCGACCCGGGTGGACGGCCGGATCTTCGCCCGCCACAACGTCTCGTCGGCGAGCAGGTTGCCGACCCCGGCGATCACCGACTGGTCGAGCAGCCGCGCCTTGATCGGTGCCGTCGATCCGGAGACGACCTCCTTGAACGTGGCCCGGTCGACCTCACGGGCGTCCGGTCCGAGGACGTCCAGGTTCGGGTCGAGCCGGGCCCGGGAGAGTCGACGTTTGTCGAACAGCCGCATCGTGCCGCCGTCGGTGAACGTCAGGGTGAACCGGTCCCACACGGGGTTGACCGGGCCGTCGCCGCGCCGGATGGGGTCGCCACCCTCGTGGTCGCCGTCCGGTCCGGTGACGAAGATGCGGCCGGCCATGCCCAGGTGCAGCCCGAGGGTGAGGTCGGGGTTGGGGTCGTCGCCCTTCCCCCGCCACGCGGTCTCGCACCACATCGTCTTGCCGCGGCGGCGGGCGGCGGACAGCTCCCGGCCGACCAGCACGGCCTTCATCTCGCCGGGTTCGTGCGGCCGGCAGACGTCGGTGTCGGTGTCGTCGACGTCGGCGATCTCGCGGTGCAGGGCGGCGCGCTGCAGCGCCAGGCGGGCGGTTTCCACCTCGGGCAGTTCGGGCACGCCGGGCCTCTGCCCGGACAGGCGGCGGGGCAATCACGCCGGGGGGTGGGGTGCGGCGGGGCCGAGCGAGACCGGGTGGGTCGAGTGGGTCGGGTGGCGGGGCGCCGTTCGGGGGCGTGCGGCTGCGTTCCCGCTGCTGTTTCCCGTCAACGCTTCCACGTTGGTGGAAGCGTTGACGGAAGACGGAAGCGCGAGTCACCGGGGTGGGCCCGCACCGCCGCGGCGGCCGGCTCCGGTCAGCGACGTCCGCGCTTGTAGCGGTCGGACACGGCCCGCTCCATCTCCCGGCGGGCGTCCCGTTCGGCGAGGTCGTGCCGCTTGTCGTAGCTCTTCTTGCCGCGGGCGACGGCGAGCTCGAGCTTGGCGATGCCGTCCCGGAAGTACAGCTCCAGCGGCACCAGCGCGTGCGGGCTCTCGTGCAGGATCGCCCGGATCCGCAGGATCTCCTGCCGGTGCAGCAGCAGCTTGCGCGCCCGGCGCGACGAGTGGTTGTTCCAGGTGCCCTGCAGGTACTCGGGGATGGTGACCCCGTGCAGCCACACCTCGCCGTCGGTGATGACGGCGAATCCCTCGACCAGCGACGCGCGACCCTCGCGCAGCGACTTCACCTCGGTACCGGTCAGCACGAGCCCGACCTCATAGGTCGTCTCGATCGTGTAGTCGTGCCGGGCCTTGCGGTTGCGCGCGATGACCTGCCGGCGGTCGGTGGTCTTCATCGGGCCCCACGCTATCCGGAACCGTGGGTGGATCCGCCGGCCCGGACGCGGAACTACGGTCGGAGCATGCGGCACAGCATCTACCGGTGGTTCGGCACCAACCCCTATCCCGGCGACATCGCGATCGCGGTCGGGGTCGCGGCGGTCGGCCTGATCAGCGGCTCCATCTACTACGGCGACGGCCGCGACTGGCTGTCCCTGCTCCTCGCCGTGCCGCTGGTGTTCCGGCGGAGCTTCCCGATCCCGGTGCTGCTCGCGAGCCTGTTCCTCGAACTCGTCGTCCTGGTCAGCGGCGCCGCCACCCTCACCTCGGCGAGCGTGCTGCTCGTCATCTACTCCAGCGTCGTCTACATCCCCGACCGCCGGTGGGGGCTGCTCGCGCTGGGCGCGGGCATCTTCGGCGCGGTGGTGCTGCCGATCGTGCGCTACTCCTACGAGATCACGTTCGCCTTCGGTGGCATGGTGGCGCTCCTGGCCATGGTCGCCGTCGCCTACGTGGCTGGTGACCGCCGCCGCGCCGACCTGGACTTCCGGGCCGCCGAGATGGCCGCGCTGGACGAACGGAACCGGCTGGTCACCGCCGAACGCGACCAGCGGGTGCGCAACGCCGCCGCCACCGAACGGACCCGCATCGCCCGCGAACTGCACGACATCGTCGCCCACTCGCTGGCCGTCATCGTGGTGCAGGCCGACGGCGGGGCCGCCGCCGCCGCCAAGAACCCGGCGGTCGCCGCGGACGTGCTGCGGACGATCTCGGAGACCAGCCGGCAGGCGCTGGCCGAGATGCGGGCGCTGGTCGGGGTGCTGCGCTCGGACGCGTCCCTCGGCGACTCCGACGGCTACCTGCCGCAGCCGGGTGTGGCGGCGCTGGACCGGCTGGTCGACCAGATCCGGCAGTCCGGCGTGACCGTGCAGCTGCGGGTGGCCGACGACCTGCCGCCGCTGCCGCCGGCCACCGACCTGACGGTGTTCCGCGTCGTCCAGGAGGGGCTGACCAACGTGCTCAAGCACGGCGGGCCGGCGGCCACCGCCCAGGTCGAGATCGCCGTCAGCGGCGGGGAACTCGCGGTCGAGGTGGTGGACGACGGCCGCGGCGCGGCGGCGCTGTCCGACGGCGCCGGCAACGGCATCCAGGGCATGCGGGAACGGGTCGCGGTGCTGGACGGCGCGTTCTGGGCCGGCCCGCGGCCGGGCGGCGGGTTCCGGGTGCGTGCGGTGCTGCCGCTCGCCGGGGTCGACCGGACCGGCGCGGCGCCCGCGACGGCCCCGCTGGACCTGGGTGGCCGCCGGTGATCCGGGTGTTCCTGGTCGACGACCAGGCGCTGGTCCGCGCGGGTTTCGGCATGCTCATCAACGCCCAGGACGACATGACGGTGGTCGGAGACGCCGCCGACGGCGCCGCCGCGCTGGCCGCGTTGGCCGCCACCCCCGCCGACGTGGTGCTGATGGACATCCGGATGCCGGTGCTGGACGGTGTGGAGGCGACCCGGCGGTTGCTCGCCGCGCCGGGTCCGGCGACGCCGAAGGTGTTGGTGCTGACCACCTTCGACCTGGACGAGTACGTCTTCGCCGCGCTCAAGGCGGGGGCGTCGGGCTTCCTGCTGAAGGACACCCGGCCGGACGAGCTCCTGTCGGCGATCCGCGCGATCGCCGCCGGTGACGCGGTGGTGGCCCCGTCGGCGACCCGGCGGCTGCTGCAGCACGTCACCGCGGCGCTGCCCGCCGCACCGGCCCCGCCGGACGGGCGCCTGGACCAGCTGACCGGCCGGGAGCGGGA
>JBQGEH010000781.1:0-5298 GCA_052039515.1 Nakamurella sp.
CTCGACGCGACCGTCGTCCGGGTCGGCGGCCCAGGCGTCGTGCAGCCGCTCGAGCCCGGGCAGCAGCGCCGGGTCGGCCAGGTCGGCCGCGGCCTCCAGGTCCAGCCGGTACACCTCCTCCGGGTCACCGGCGAGCCGGTCCAGCAGCGACGTCAGCGCGCGCCGGTCGCCGCGGCGGGCCAGCCCGGCGGTCGCCTCCAGCTGGACGTCGGTCAGCTCGTCGTCGAGTCGGGCGGCCAGGGCGTCGCGGATCGCCGGGCTGTCCGCGTCGCACAACGAGCCGAGGCTGAACACCGCCCAGTCCCGGACCTCCGGCTCCGGGTCGGCGGTCAGCGCGATCAGGACAGCCACGGCGGCGTCGTCGAGGTCGTCGCCGTTCAGGACCAGGTTGCGGGCGACCGCCAGCCGGACGTCGGTGTCGGGATCGGCGGCGTAACGCCCGAGCTCGGCCGTCCACGCCGCGTCCGCGGCGAAGCTGAGCGCCCACACGAACTCGGCCCGTTCGTCGTCCGGCGCCGACCGCGCCGCCGCGGCCAGCGCCGGGGCGACCACGTCGGTGAACGGGCGGCCGTCCTCGTACCCCAGCTGTCCGAGCACCCGGGCCGCCAGCCGCCGTCGACCGGCCGACGGATCGGTCAGCATGGGCAGCGCGATGACCGCCGTCCGCGGGTCGCCGTCGCGTTGCAGCGCCGTGATCAACCGCAGCGAGCGGTCGTCGAACTTCCCGAGCCCCCCGTCGGCATCGACGCGGGCCACCAGCTCGGCCCAGGCGCCGGCGAGATCCACGACGATGTCGACGGTTCCGGGCACCGCCCCGGGCACCGTGACCTGCCGGATGACCTCCGCCGGGCTCATGCCGACCTCGGCGCGAACATGATGACACCGACTCCGGCCAGACAGACGAGTGCCCCGACGACGTCCCACCGGTCGGGGCGGAAGCCGTCCAGCAGGACGGCCCACAGCAACGACCCGGCGACGAACACCCCGCCGTAGGCGGCCAGGATCCGGCCGAAGTGGGGGTCGGACTGGAAGGCGGCGACGAAGCCGTAGAGCCCCAGGGCGACCACCCCCGCTCCCGCCCAGAGCCACCCCCGATGCTCCCGGACCGACTGCCAGACCAGCCACGCACCGCCGATCTCGAACACCGCCGCCACCACGAAGAGGACCGCGGTCCGCAACACGCTCACCCGCGTCGGCGCGGGGTCAGCCGCAGCGGCGGCAGCGGCGGCGCGGGGATGCGCTCGTCGCCGTGCCCCTCGACGGGCCCGAACCGGACGTCGCCGCGCTCCCAGTCGTCCCGCGCCGCCACGATCTCCTCGTGGCTGCGACCCACGAAGTTCCACCACATGACCAGCTCGTCGGCGAACGGCTCCCCACCGAGCAGCACCAGCCGCGCCCCCTCCGCGCTGCGCACCACGAGCTCCGCGGGACCCGGGGGCAGGTACAGCAGCGGTCCCGGCTCCAGTGTCCGACCGTCCACCTGCACCGACCCGTCGACCACCAGCACGCCGTGCTCGAACCCCGGGTCCAACGGCACCGTCGCGGTGCCCGGCGCCACGTCCAGTTGCGCACCGACCAGCGGGCTGAACACGGTGGCGGGGGAGCGCACCCCGCCGAGTTCGCCGACGAAGACGAGGCCGCGGACCCCGGGGGCGGTGAATTCCGGCAGCGACCGGTGCTGCTCGAACAGCGACGCGCCGTCGGCGGCGTCGGCCGGCAGCGCCACCCACAGCTGCAGTCCGTGCAGTGTCACCCCGGCCGCGGTCACCTCCGAGTGCGCGACACCGCGCCCACTGGTCATGATGTTCAGCTCGCCGGGCCGCAGCACGACGTCGCTGCCGAGCGCGTCGCGGTGCCGGATCTCGCCGCGCAGCGGCCAGGTCACGGTCTGCAGACCGATGTGCGGATGCGGCAGCACCGTCATCCCGCCCGACTCCGGGCCCATCTCGTCCAGGAAGCACCACGCCCCGATCAGCGGGATCTCCCGGGACGGCAGCGTCCGGCGCACCGTCATCGCCCGCACCCCGCCCAGCGGCACCTCGCGGGCGTCCAGCAGCCGTGTCCCGCACGTCGGCCGGTCGACGGGATGTTCCCGCGGCTGCGTCTCCAGGTTGCTCACGTCGCTCCGTCCCGTCGGATACCGGCCCGCCCCAGCCTAGGTTCGTCCGGCACGGCGGCGGACCCGGGGCGCGGGCCGTGGGTTGCCGACATGGCTTTCGACCTCCGGTCGCCGGTGACAGCGGACCAGCTGGCCGGTCTGGACGACCGGGCGGAGACAGTGCAGTTCTCGTCGGCGCTGACGCCCGCGGAGTACGCGCTCCTCGGGCGGTGGTTCGCCGGGCAGCCCGCCAAGACCCTGCGCGTCTACGGCTCCCACGACGCCACGATCACCGACCTCGAGTTCCTGCGGTACTTCCCGACGCTCCGGTCGTTCCGGGCCGACTTCCTGCACGACGCGCTCGAGGATCTGGACGGGCTGCGGCATCTACCGGCCGACGTCCGGTCGCTCGGACTCGGACGACTGGGAAAGCGGCTGCCGCTGGCGCCGCTGGCCCGCTTCACCGAACTGCAGGAGCTCCGTCTCGACGGTCGGGCCGCCGACGTCGGGGTGATCGGTCACCTCACGAACGTGCGCCGACTGAGCCTGCGGTCGGTCACGTTGCCGGACCTGTCCCTCCTGGGAACGCTCCCACACCTCGAGACGCTGGACATCGAGCTGGGCGGCACCCGGGATCTCGGGGTGGTTCCACAGCTGCGGGCTCTCACCCACCTCGCCCTGTGGCGGGTCCGTGGTCTCACCGACCTCGCGCCGATCGCCGAGCACACCGGACTGGAGTCAGTCCACCTGCAGTCCCTGGGCCGCGTCGGGCAGCTCCCCGGAATGGCGCGGATGACCGGTCTACGTCGGCTGTGGCTGGAGGCGATGAAAGGGGTGCGCGACCTGTCGCCGATCGCGACGGCACCCCGGTTGCGCCGGTTGGCCGTCATCGACATGCCGCAGCTGGAGCCGTCCGCGTTCACGCCGCTCGTCGCCCACCCCACCCTGGAGACCCTGCGGTTCGGCCTCGGCAGCGCCCGGCGCAACGACGCCGTCCGCCGGATCATCGATCTCCCCACCGGCGGCGAATGGGGCGGAGCATCGGGCCCGGCGTAGGTTCGCCCGGTGCCGTCCCCACTCCCGTCCGACGACGCCCCGCCGGTCGACCCGGACCTGGTGCGCGCCGCGTCCACCCGCGCCACCCTGGCGGTGATCGCCGGCGGCGGCGTCCTCGGTGCGCTGGCCCGCTACCAGGTCGGTCGGGTCTGGCCCGTCCCGCCGGCGGGCTTCCCGTGGTCGACGGCCCTGGTCAACGTGTCCGGGTGTCTGCTCATCGGGATGCTCTACGGTCTGCTGCCGCGGCGACCGGGAGCCCATCCGCTGTGGCGTCCGTTCCTCGGGACCGGCGTGCTCGGGGGCTACACCACGTTCTCCACCTACGCCGTGGACCTGCACCGGCTGCTGGACGCGGGCCGGCCGGCCACCGCCGCGGCGTACCTCGTCGGCACCCTGGCGGCCGCGCTGGCCGCGACGACCGCGGGGCTCGCCCTGGCCCGGCGGGCGGTCCGGCGATGAGCTACCTGTGGGTGGCCTTGGGAGCGGCCGTCGGCGCACCGCTGCGCTACCTCACCGACCGGTGGGTCACCGCCCGGGCCGGCGCCCGCCTGCCCTGGGGGACGTTCACCGTCAACGTCGCCGGGTCGCTGGTCCTCGGTCTGCTCGCCGGCCTCGGGCTGGCCGGGGACGCCCCGTGGCAGCTCGTCCTGGGCACCGGCTTCTGCGGCGCGCTCACCACCTACTCGACCTTCGCCTGGGAGACCGTCCAGCTGGCCGGGCGGCGGGAACGCGCCCGCGCGACCACGTACGCCGTGGGCAGCGTCGCCGCCGGGCTCGCCGCGGCGACCGTCGGCTTCCTCCTCGCGGCGGGTGCCCGGTGACCTGGGGCGAGCGGCTCGCCATGCTGCCACCCGGCACCCGCGTGGTCGTCCGCTACCGCATCGAGGGTGGGGCCACCGACGCCCTGGGCGACCTCGTCGCCGTCGACGCCTCCACCTGCACCGTCGCCACCCGCCGCGGAACCGCGGTCATCGCGCTCGACTCGATCGTCGCGGCCAAACCGGTGCCACCGCCGCCGCCGCGTCGCACCCCGCGCTGACCCACCCGGACTTCCGCGCCGTCGGCGGCGGTGGGAAGCTCGAACCCCACACCCTCGAACTCCACTTCGCGACATCACCATCGGGCGGAAGGATCTCCCCATGACATCGTTCACCCGCGGGTTCGGCGGCCGCGCCCGGCGCGAACGCGATCCCCGGCTCCCACCCGGGCAGTACGACACCGGGGCCGACTGGCCGGTGCTGACCGCCGAGGTGACGCCGCACTTCACGCTGGACCGCTGGGACTTCACCCTCGACGGACTGGTCGACCAGAGCCGGACGTGGACCTGGCCGGAGATCCAGGCGCTGCCGGCGTCGGACTACGAGGGCGCCATCCACTGCGTCACCACCTGGTCGAAGTTCGACACCCGTTTCCACGGCGTCAGTCTCGACGTGCTGCTGGACCAGGTGCAGATCGACGAGCGGGCCCGCTTCGTCCTCGCCACCTCCACCACCGGCTACACCACCAACATGGGGCTGGACGACATCCGCGGCGGCAAGGCCTGGCTCGTCTGGGAATTCGACGGCAAGCCGCTCGCCCGCGACCACGGGGGCCCGATCCGGCTGCTGGTACCGCACCTGTACTTCTGGAAGAGCGCCAAGTGGGTCAACCGGATCACCCTGCTTCAACACGATCAGCAGGGGTTCTGGGAACGCAACGGCTACCACGACCACGGCGACCCGTGGACCGAGCAGCGGTACCAGGGTGACTGACCTCCCGCCCCTGAAGACCGCCGACGCCGCCCACTGTTTCCCCGCGGACGCGGGCAGCGCCCCGACCACCTGGCAGCACGCCACCGTCCGCGAGGTGCACCGCCCCACCGGACGGCTGGTGATCCTGCGGCTGGAACTCCCGCACCGGCAGCGGCAGTACGCCGGGCAGCACTTCGTGGTCCGGCTGACCGCCGACGACGGCTACACCGCGACCCGGTCGTACTCGGTGGCGTCCGATCCGGAGGACACCTACGTCGAGCTGTGCGTGGAACGCCTGCACGACGGCGAGGTGTCCGGCTACCTGTACGACGTCGTCGAAGCCGGCGACGTGCTGGAGGTGCGTGGACCGATCGGCGGCTGGTTCGTCTGGGACGGCAGCTGCCCCGCGGTCGC
>JBQGEH010000782.1:0-2236 GCA_052039515.1 Nakamurella sp.
CACCACCGCCGCGAGCGGTGCCGGCAGTCGGCGGAGTGCCGCGATCCCGGCCAGGTAGGCCACCACGGTGCCGACCAGGACGACGATCGTGAGCAGCGCCCACCCCGGCACGACCACGCGGGCGCGCTCGCCGCGCCGGCCCAGGACCGGCCAGGGGAAGGCCGCCCACGACTGGGTCAGACCCAGGATCAGCGCGCCCGCGGAGGCGCCGTACGCCACCAGCTGCGGACCCGGCAAACGGTCGCGCAGCGCGTCGCCGATGACGAAGTACGACGCCGACGCGACCGCGGCCAGCAGGGCGGCGCCGACGGCGAGGGCGTCCAGCGCGAAGCCCTGCCAGGGGCGGGCGATGAGCAGCAGGCCGACCAGCGCCGCGCCGATGGCGAACCACAGGGACCGGTGCTGCGGGCGGCGCTGCACCAGCAGCGCCCACAGGGCGACCAGGGCGGGCGAGGTGTACTCGATGAGCAGCGCCACGCCGACCGGCATCCGGCTGATCGCGAAGAAGTACAGCATCTGGATGGCGACGAAACCGCCCGCGCCGTAGGCGATCACGGCGACCGCCATCCGCGGGGACCAGTGGATCGGCGGGGTGGGTCGCCGCCGGTGCGCCATGCCCACGACGACGAGCAGTACCAGCGCGGCCCCGGTGATGCGGAACTGGGCCAACCACATCGGCGTCAGGGCCGGGCCGGCGGCGGTCATCGCCGCCTTGGCGGCCACCCCCGCCGAACCGAAGGCGAGCGCGGAGACGGCGGCGAAACCGAGCCCGCGACGCCGCTCCGTGGCGGGAACCGACAGGGTGGACACGGCACCTCCGAGGTGTCACGAGCTAAACTGTTGTTGAGACATGACACTAGAGTCGGACGAGGTCAGGAGTCAATACCGTGTTCGCTCATGACACGCAGGCGGGTCTGACCGCGGCCGCGGCGCTGGTCAACACCGCCGCCCGCGGCCGCGAGCTGCTGCCCGACGAAGCCGCCCTGGCCGCGTTCCTCGACGCCAACGACTACTCCGGCCGCCGCGACCTCGACGGCGCCGAACTGGCGGAGGTCCGTGCGCTGCGGCCGGAGCTACGGGCACGGTGGTCGGAGACTGACGTCGACCGGGTCGCCGCGGCGGTCAACGGCCTGCTCGCCCGGGTGGTGGTCCAGCCGTTCCTCAGCGACCACGACAACTGGCCCTGGCACCTGCATCTCCCGCCGCCGGACGCGCCGCTCGCGCACCGGATCGCCGCCGAGGTCGCGATGGCGTTCGCCGACCTGATCCGCGTCGAGGCGCTGGACCGGCTCGCGGTCTGCGCCGCACCGGACTGCGACGCGGTGCTGGTGGACATGACCCGCAACCGGTCGCGGCGGTTCTGCGACACCGGCAACTGCGCGAACCGGGAGCACGTGAAGGCGTACCGGGCCCGGCGGGCGGGTGCGTGACCGGGGCGCAGCCGGAGCCGGTACCGGCGGCGGTCGTGCGGCTGGCGGCGTCGACGGTGCTGCTCTGGGTGGTGCTGGCGGTGTGGGGATACCGGCTGGCGTTGTCCGGCGACGTCCGCGGGCTGATCGTGCCGGTCGTGCAGCTGACGGCCGGATTCGTGGCCTTCGGGCTGCGCACGGAGCCCTCGCTCGTGCGGTGGCGGACGGTGCTCACCGTGCCCGCGGCCGTGCTGGGTCTGCTGGGGGCGGTGTCGTCGGTCAGCCTGCTGACGGTGTGGATCGTGGGCTGACGCCCCGGGCCGACCGGGAGTGTCCGGCCGGCCCGCGCGGTAAGCGCTCGGCGACGTAGTCGGCGAGCATCTCCTGGTCGATGTCGTAGGACACGACGGTGTCGTTCGGGTCGGTGCCGTCCTTCACCGCCGGCTCGGCGGCGGTGTTCGGGGTGGCCTCGTCGTCGACCGGGTGCTCGACGCCCTCGATGTGGTGTCCCATGCTGGTCCTCCTCGTGGTGGTTGCCGGTGACCAGATCTCTACCCGGATCGGGGGTCATGCGTCCCAGGCGACGGCGTCGAAGGCTGCGCGCAGCCGCTGGCCACGCTGGGGGTTCAGGGCTCCGACCCAGCTGATCCGGCCCAGCAGGTGGGCCCGGAAGTCGGCGTGGCCCTCCCGGTCGGCCAGTGCCGGACCGCGGGTGCGGCAGTCGTGCAGGACGGCGCGCAACCGGTCGTACTCGTCACGGGGGACGTTGGGTCGCTGGTTGACCACGATGCCGGTGACCGTCTGCCGGTCGGCGGCCCGCCGCACCC
>JBQGEH010000783.1:0-1517 GCA_052039515.1 Nakamurella sp.
GCACCTTGTTGACGATGGTGGAGAACTCGGTGTCGCCGAGCGGGGTGTACTCCTCGCCCTTGATCTCCATGCCGTTGGCGGCGGCGTACGCCTTGATGATCTTGTTCGCGGTGCGCGGGAAGACGTAGTCGCTACCCACCAGGAACAGGCTCTTGACGCCCTTCTCCTTGAGGTAGTCCAGCGCGGGCACGATCTGCTGGTTGGTGGTGGCGCCGGTGTAGAAAATGTTCTTGCTCGCCTCCAGGCCCTCGTACTGCACCGGGTAGAACAGGAGCGAGTTGTTGCCCTCGAAGACCGGCAACATGGCCTTGCGGGAGGCCGAGGTCCAGCCACCGAACACGGCCGCGACACAGTCGGCCTGGATGAGCTTCTGCGCCTTCTCGGCGAAGGTGGTCGGCTCGGACGCGCCGTCCTCGCTGATCACGTCGAGCTGCTTGCCGTTGACGCCGCCGGCCGCGTTGATCTCGTCCGCGGCCATCTGCAGCGAGTCGTGGACGGTCTTCTCGCTGATCGCCATCGTGCCGGACAGCGAGTTCAGCAAGCCGATCTTCACCGTGCTGCCCGAGGTGTCGACGCACGATTTCCCGGCCGAGGTGGCGGCCACGGTGGCGCCGGCCGACCCGCTGGTCGCCGATTCGCCGACCTTGGACCCGCAGGCCGTCAGCGCCAGACCGGCGGTGAGCAGGGCGGCGGTGGCCACCCCGCGGCGGCGGGCGGACCCGAACCGTCCGGGACGGAGGAGGGCGGCCAGTCGACCACCGGTGGACTCGATTCCCACGGCGACTTCCCTTTCGTCCGGATACCGCGGCGCGTTGACGGCGCGGGTCCGGGAGGTCGTGTCAGCCGCCCTCGAACGAGGGGGCTGGCGGTATGTGACGCTGGAATGCCGGTGCGGGACACCGGCGCGGAGCGGACTGCGGCACGGACAGCGTGCGGCTCCGATGCCGCACGGGCGAGCGATCGCAACCGACGGCTGACGGCGACATGCTCGGTGGGACAGCCGGTCTCACAGCTCGACGGACCAGGCCTACGCGCGACGACCGGGTGGTGACCGGAACCGCCGCTCGGGCAGGACAGTAGGGACGCCGTGTTTCCGTCGTCACCCTGACGAGTTACGGGATCATTGCCGCAATGTCGCGAAAGGGACACGGACCGTCACTGGCGGGCCGACGTCACCGGTTCAGGAGCGTCGATCGCACCGATCGGGGTGTCCCGTCGTCCGCAGGCGGGCCACTCGACGGGCGGCGTCGGCTCGAATGCCGGCCTCGTCGAGCGTGGTCAGCCGGTCCGACCGCAGGAGCCCGCGGCCGGCCACGAACAGATCGGTCACCGCCGCGCCGGTGGTCGCGAAGGTCAGCAGCGCCACCGGGTCACCGAGCGGGACGCCCGCCGCCCGGTCGGTCCGCACCATCATCAGATCGGCCGGTTCGCCGACGGCCAGCCGGCCGGTCAGTGCGGGATGCAGCGCCGCCGCCCCGCCGGTGGTCGCCATCCGCCAACAGGTCGCCCCGGACACC
>JBQGEH010000784.1:0-3967 GCA_052039515.1 Nakamurella sp.
CTTCGGACGCCTGGCCGGCACCGACCCCGGCGGCCTGCCCGATCCCGAGCTGCAGGCCGTGCTCGACGGCACCGCGGTCACCGCACCCACGTTCCGACTCACCGGCGTGGCCGCCCTCCCCGACGCCGCTGACACGGTGCGGCGCGAGGCCGTCCGGTGGGGGCGGGTGCCCGGCACCTGACGGCACCGAGCACAGCGGTGGTCCGTGTCGCTGCCGGTTTCCGTCAACGCGGCCGAGATGTCGTCCGCGTGAACGGATATCGGCCGCGGGATCACGCAGGCCGCCCCGCCCCCGCACGGCGGCGGGCCCGGAGCGGAGCGTCAGTCGCCCAGCCGCGGGTAGTCGGTGTAGCCGGCGGCGCCGCCACCGTAGAAGGTGTCGGCGTCGGGCTCGTTCTCGGCGGCGTCCCGCGCCCACCGCTCCACCAGGTCCGGGTTGGCGATGACCGGGCGCCCGACCGCCACCACGTCGGCCAGGCCCCGGTCACTTAGCTGGTGCGCCTCCTGCCGGGTGGTGATCTCGGCGAAACCGGTGTTGAGCATGACCTTCCCGCCGAACCGGTCGGCCAGGTCGCGCACCAGCGCCGACTCCGGCTCCCGGTGCAGCACGCTGAGGTAGGCCAGCCCCAGCGGCGCCAGCCCGTCGACCAGCGCGCCGTAGGTGGCGGCCACGTCGGCGGCGTCGGTCTCGGCGACGTCCTGGATGTCGTGGGCCGGCGAGATTCTGACACCGACCCGGTCGGCGCCGATCCCGGCGGCCACCGCGGCCGCCACCTCGAGGACGAACCGGGCCCGCGCGGCGGGGCTGCCGCCGTAGCCGTCGGTGCGGACGTTGCTCGCCGGGGACAGGAACTCGTGCAGCAAGGAGCCGTTGGCCGCGTGCAGCTCCACCCCGTCGAGGCCGGCGTCCACCGCGCGACGGGACGCGTCCACGAACTCCTGACGGACCGTGGCGAGCTCGTCGGTGGTCAGCGCGTGCGGCACCGGGTAGGCGGCCTTGCCGCCGGGGACGTGCACCTCCCCCTCGATGGCGATGGCGCTGGGCGCGACGATCCGCGGCGTGCCGGTGATGTCGGTGTGCGAGACACGCCCGCCGTTCATCACCTGCATGACGACGAGGCCGCCCCGGGCGTGCACCGCGTCGGCCACCCGCGCCCAGCCGGCGGCCTGCTCGGCGGTGACGATGCCGGGTTGCCCGGGGTAGGCCCGCGACTCCGCGCTGGGGTAGGTGCCTTCGGTGACGATCAGGCCGAGACCGGCGCGCTGCGCGTAGTACTCGGCGACCAGCTCGCCGGGAACGCCGTCCGCGCCGGAGCGCATCCGGGTCAGCGGGGCCATGGCCACGCGGTTGCGCAGCTCGAGTGCGCCGAGGGTGACCGGGGAGAACAGATCCATGAGTGCCGTCCAGGTGCTGCCGGGAGAAGGGAACCGGTGCCGTGCACCGGACCCCGCGTACAGCGGTGCCCTACCCCGGACTGTTCCGCGGGCGGGTCATCCGTGGGGAACGCCACACCCGTCGTCAGCCGTGCAGCACGAGCTCCCGCATCGGCCCGAGGCCCATCGGTCCGCGGCGCAGCGTCGCGGTGTGGAACCGACGGGCGTCGAAAGCGGCCCCGTGACGACGTCGTGCGGCGGCGACCGTCTCGGCCCACAGCCGGGCGCCGACCCGGAAGGCCAGCGCCTGCGCCGGCCAGCCCAGGTAGCGGTCCACCTCGAAGCGGGCCGACCGCGGGTCGACGCCGGCCGCGTCGACCAGGAACGCCACCCCGACCTCGGGCGTCCACCGGGTCGCGTCGGTGACGCCGTTGCCGGCCGGGAACGGCAGTTGCAGATGGCGTCCTGCGTCGATGACGATCCGCGCCGCCCGCCAGGCCTGGCCGAACAGCATGCCCAGCCGCTCCCCCGGCCCGCGCAGCAGCCCGATGTCGCCGGCGTAGGACTCGACGTGGTGCGCCCACCCCTCGACGTAGCCGTGGACGTGGCACAGCGCCCGCTGCCAGGGGTGCAGGTCCGGCGCGGTCAGTGCGGTGACCGTCTGGAGGTGGTGCCCGGGCAGGCCCTCGTGGTGCACGGTGGTCACCTCCCGCCAGGTGCGGGTGACGGCGTCGCCCGGCGGCCGGGTCCAGAACACCCGGCCCGGCCGGGTCAGCAGCGGATCCGGTGGGGTGTAGTACATGACGCCGCTGCTCGCCGCGGTGATCCGGCACTCCGGCAGCCGGGCCTGCGGCGGCAGGTCGAAGTGCACCCCGTCGACGGCGTCGGCGGTCTCGCTCATCCGGGCGTCCAGCCAGGCGGCCAGCTCCGCCGCGCCGTGCAGCTGGTACGCCGGGTCCGCGTCCAGGGCGGCCACCGCGGCCGGCACCCCGTCCGGGCTGATCTCGGAGGCCACCGCCGCGATCTCGCCGCGGATCCGGGTCAGCTCGTCCCAACCCCAGGCGTAGGTGTCGTCCAGGTCGACGGCACTGCCGAGGAACGCCGACGCGGTGACGCCGTAGAGCTCGCGACCGACCGCGTCGGGCGCCGTCGCCCGGGGCAGCAGGTCCCGCTCGAGCCCGGCGGCGAAGTCGGCGGTGGCCGTCGTCGCCGCCACCGCCCCCGCGGCCAGGCTGCGGCGCACCGGCTCCGGCACATCGGCCCCAGCCACCAGCCGGCCGTAGAAGTCGTCCCCCGCCGGGTCGATCCAGGTCCGGCACTGTGCCACCACCCCGGCGATCTGCCGGGGTGCCACGAGGAGGCCGCGGTCGGCGGCCCGGCGCAGCGTGGCGGCGTACCCGGCCAGGGCCGCCGGGACCTCGCGCAGGGCCCGGTCGACCGTCTCCCAGTCGGCGACGGTCTCGGTGGGGAGGTCGTCGCACGTCTCCCGCACCAGGTGCACCGGAGTGGCCAGTGGGGCGAGCAGCCGGGGCGTGAAACCACGGTCATAGAGGGCGATCTCGCTGGCGGTCCGCTCACCGAGGGCCAGTGCCAGCGCCCGGTCCGCCGGGTCCGCCGGGTCGGCCGGGTCGGCCGTGTCCAGCCCGACCAGCGCCGCAGCGGCCCGACGGGCCGCGGCCTCCCGGTTGTCGAACGCGTCCGGTGACGTCTGCGGCAGCAGCGACGTCGGTTCCCGGCCCAGCAGCGCGGCGGCGTCACCGTCGGTGGTGGCCAGGTCGGCGAGGTAGCGGTCGGCGACCGCCGCCGCGGTCCCCGGTGCTCCCGTCACGACCGCCACTCCCGCAGGGCCGGCAGCACCGCGGTGCCGAGCAGCTCCACGCCACCGAGATCGGTGAGCCCGTGCGGGGTCCCGAACTCGACCCGGACGGCGCCGGCCTCGAACAGTGCCGCCGCCTGCGCCGCGACGTCGTCGGGTGCGCCGGCGAAGGCGAAGCGGTCCAGGACGTCGTCCGGGACGAGCGCTCCGGCCGCGTCGGCGTCGTTGCGTCGCAGCGCCTCCCGGACCCCGTCGAGCAGCTCGCCGGGCAGCGTCACGGTCGGATCGAGGGCGCCGACGACGTCGAGGTACATCGCCACCTCCGCGCGGGCCTTGCGGCGGGCGGCCCGGCGGTCCCGGTCGACCACCGTCACCGCCCCGGCGACCACTCCGACCGCGTCGGCCGGCCGACCGGCCGCGACGGCACCGTCGGCCAGCCGTCGGCGCATCACCGCGACCATGTCCGGGTTGGCGGACCCGCCGATCTTGACCTCGTCGGCGTACCGGGCGGCCACCGCGGAAGCCCGGGGTCCCCACACTCCGAAGAGCAGCGGCATCGCCGGCCGTCGTCGCGCGAAGGCGAACCCGAACCCCGGCTCGACGCTCAGAACCGTTCCCTGGTAGCCACTGTCGTCACCGGCGAGCAGCCGCCGGATGATCTCGGCACTGTCGGTCAGCCGGGCGAGACCGTCCCGGGTGTCCACGCCCACCCGGTCCAGCCACGACCCGCGGGCCAGACCCACGTAGCCGCGCCCGTCACTGGCGATGTCCAGAGCC
>JBQGEH010000785.1:0-7041 GCA_052039515.1 Nakamurella sp.
GGCCTTGAGCACCCCGGTCTTGCCGTCAGGTGTGCTGACCTTCACCCGGTGGTGCGCCATCCCGGACACGTCGTCCACCAGCTCACCGCGACCGCCGATGATGGTGACGCGCTGGTTCAACAGCTGGCTGCCGATGTCGGCGGACTGGCTGCGGGCCAGCGTCTTGACCCGGTTGTTGATCTGGGTGAGTTCGATCTTGGCGGCGTCGATGCCGATGTCGTAGCCCAGGCCCTCGGCACGGCGCAGTTCGGTGCGCACGCCGGTGGAGGCGATGAACGTCTTGGACGGCACGCAGTCGTACAGCACGCAGTTGCCGCCGATGCCGCCGTCCTCGATGAGCGTGACCTCCGCGCCGTACTGGGCGGCGACGAGCGCCGCCTCGTACCCCGCGGGGCCGCCCCCGATGATGACGATCCGGGCCATGGTGGCTCCCCCTTGTTCTCGGCTGCGACCACCGTATCGTCCGGCGCCCGGGCACCTCCCGCGTCGACCATGACCGCCGTCACGCTGCCGGGACGGGGGCCGACGGGCCGCTAGGGTCAGCGTCATGGCTCTCTACGCCGCCTATGGCTCGAACATGGACCCGGCGCAGATGCTGCAGCGCTGCCCGGCCAGCCCGCTGCACGGAGCGGGCTGGCTCCCCGGCTGGCGACTCACCTTCGGCGGTGAGGACATGGGCTGGGAGGGGTCGCTCGCCACCCTCGTCGAGGACCCCGAGGGTCAGGTCTTCGTGGTGCTCTACGACGTCTCCCCGGCCGACGAGAAGACGCTGGACTCCTGGGAGGGCGCCGACCTGGGGCTGTACACCAAGATCCGGCTCCGCGTCCGCACGCTGGACGGCGACGAGCTGGCCTGGCTGTACGTCCTGCAGGCCTACGAGGGCGGGCTGCCGTCGGCCCGCTACCTGGGGGTGCTCGCCGAGGCCGCCGAGGTCGCCGGTGCCCCCGCCGACTACGTGGCCGAGCTCCGCGGCCGCCCCTGCCGGTCGATCAGCAGCTGATCACGGCGCCGGCGGCGGACCCTGCAGCGTCCGCAGCGCGGCGTTGACCATCGTCCGGATGCCGACCGCGATGGCCCGCTCGTCGGCCTCGAAGTACGGCGAGTGCAGGTCGACCTGCCGCCGGACGCCGTCCCACACACCCAGCCGGGCCAACGCCCCGGGCACGTGGTCCAGGTACACCGCGAAGTCCTCCGCGCCGGTGGACTGGTGGGTGTCGGTGAGCCCGCTCGCGCCGAGGGCGTCCCGGATCCCCCCGCTGAGCAGCTCCACCGACCGTTCCTCGTTGACCACCGGCGGGACGCCCCGCAGGTAGGTCAGCTCGTACCCGACCTGCAGCGGCGCCAGCAGCTCCCGGACCAGATCCCGGACGAGACCCTCCGCGGCGTCCCAGGTCTCGCGCTGCATGATGCGCAACGTGCCACGCAGCGTCCCGGACCGCGGGATCGCGTTCGCCGCCTCCCCCGCGCGCACCGCACCCCACACCAGCACCGGTGCGCTGCGCGGGTCCATCCGGCGGCTGAGCAGTCCGGGCAGCCCGGTGATCACGGTGCCGAGGGCGTAGACGAGGTCGGCGGTCAGGTGCGGCCGGGCGGTGTGCCCACCCGGACCGGTCAGCTTCAGCTCGATCAGGTCGATCGTCGAGGTGATCGCCCCGACCCGGATGCCGACCTCGCCGACCGGCAGTCGCGGGTCGCAGTGCAGGGCGAAGATGCGTTCGACGTCGGCCACCGCACCCCCGGCGGCGACCCCGTAGGCGCCGCCCGGCTGCGTCTCCTCCGCCGGCTGGAAGATGCCGCGGATCCGCCCCGGCAGCTCCGGCGCGGCGTTCAGCGCGAGCATCGCGCCCAGCAGCACGGTCTGGTGGATGTCGTGCCCGCAGGCGTGACTGACGCCGGGCACGATCGAGGCGAACGGCAGCCCCGACACCTCCGGCAGCGGCAGCGCGTCGATGTCGGCCCGCAGCGCCACCGTGCGCACCCCCGGGCCGGACGGGCCGACCTCGCAGACCAGACCGGTCCCGGTGGCCAGGATGCGGCTGTCCACGCCCGACCGGCCGAGCTGCCGGCGCAGGTAGGCGGTGGTCGCGAACTCGGCGTTGGAGATCTCCGGGTGGGCGTGCAGGTGCCGCCGCCAGAGCAGGATCTCCGGCATCCGCACGGCCAGGAACGCGTCCAGCCAGAGCGGGCCGCGTCCCTCGCCCAGATCGGGGACGTCGGCGGCCTCGGGTGCGGTGCGGGTCGTCCGCTCCGGAAGGACCGACATCGGCCGCCTTTCTCGTCCCAGTCCGCGGCCCGCCGCGCCGGGTCGCACCCGCAGCACCCTATGCCCGCCGTCCGGGCCGGCGACGACGGGGCGACTCCCGGAGCGGGTCGGCGCGGAGGCTTCTGCGCCGAACGGGGCTGACCTACGCTGTCGGTGTCGATCAGACAGGTCGCGATCCGCGGGTGCCCGGTCCCCGGGCGGAGCGGACCGCCACGCCACGTGCGACCGCCGACGAGGGTGCGGTCCCTGCCGAAACGGATGGGCTGCCGTGCCGACGAACGACCAGCGGGTCGCTCATCGCCGGGGGGCCGACCCCGCGGGGTCGCGGTGAACGCCGGTCCGGCCCACCCCGCCGTGGCCCCGGACGGCGCCGACGACCTCCGCTCCGCCCTGGCCGAACAGACGGCACTGCGCGCGGCCGCGGAGAAGAGCCTGTACGCGGCCCTGCGGCAGATCGACCGACGGCAGCGCGAGCTGCGCACCGTCGAGGAGCTCTCCGGGGTGGGCAGCTTCTACTGGATCGTCGAGGCCGACTCGATCTGGTGGTCCGAGCAGGCGTCGGCGCTGTTCCGCCGCGGGCCCGCCGGTCCGCCCCCGTCCCGGTCGGACCACCTCCGGCTGATCCACCCCGACGACCGCGAGCGGGTCGGGGAGGTGGTGCAGCGGGCGGTCGACGAGGCCACCGGCTACGACCTGGAGTACCGGCTGGTGCTCGGCGGGGAAATCCGTGAGGTGCGCTGCCGCGGCCGGGTCGAGGTCGACCTGGACGGGCCGACCATCACCGGTTCGATCCAGGACGTCACCGACGCGCGGGCCGCGTCCCGCCAGCTGCGCGAGTCGCGGGACCGGCTGGCCGGGGTGCTGCACGCCGCCGCCGACCAGTGCATCATGGCGATGGACGCCGAGGGCCGGATCACCGTGTTCAACACCGGCGCCGAACGGATGCTCGGTCGGCCCGCCGCCGAGGTGCTCGGCCGGACGCCGGAGCAGTTCCACGACCCCGCCGAGCTCGCCGCCCGGGCCGCCGAGCTCGGGGTGGAGCCGGGCTGGCCGGCCGTCGTCGGGCAGGCCGCCGACGGCGGCGCCGAGACCCGCGACTGGACCTACCTCACCCGCGACGGGCGGCGCCTGCGCGCGATGGTGACGGTGAACGCCCAGCTCGATCCGGACGGCGGCGTCGGCGGGTACATCACGGTGGCCACCGACGTCACCGAACGGATCCGCGCCGAACGCGAGCTGCAGGAGAGCGAGGCCCGGTTCCGCGACACCTTCGAGTACGCACCCAACGGCATGATGCTGATCTCCGCCGAACCCGGCGAGGTCGGCCGCTTCCTCGAGGTCAACCCGGCGCTGTGCGAGCTCACCGGCTACACCGCGGCGGAGCTGCTGTCGATGAACATCGCCGACCTGACCCACGACGAACACCGCACCGAACTCGAACGCCGGGCCTCCGACGCCGGCGCGGGCGAGGTGGACACCCGCCCGGTCGAGCGGCACTGGGTGCACGCCGACGGACGCGACCTGTGGGTGCAGCTGGCGGTGAGTCCGCTGCGCAGCGCCGAGAGCCGGCACATCGTCGCCCAGGTCGAGGACATCACCGACCGGAAACAGGCCGAGGCCCGGCTCACCCACCAGGCGCTGCACGACTGGCTGACCGGCCTGCCGAACCGGCTGCTGCTGATGGACCGCATCGAGCACGCGCTGGCCGCCAGCCGGCGCACCGGCCGTCTGGTCGGTCTGCTCTACATCGACCTGGACGGCTTCAAGGCGGTCAACGACACCGGCGGGCACGCGGCCGGCGACCACGCCCTGATCCACATCGGCGACCGCATCCGGCACGTGGTGCGGCCCGGGGACACGGTCGCCCGGCTCGGTGGGGACGAGTTCGTGGTCGTCTGCAGCGATCTCGACGACCCGTCGGTGGCGCTGCACATCGCCGAGCGCGTCCTGACCACGATCACCGTGCCGCACCACTACCTCGGCCGCACCTACACCCTCGGCGCGAGCATCGGCGTCAGCATCTCCCGCGCCGAGTCGCAGCCGGACGTGATGCTCCGCGAGGCCGACGAGGCCATGTACGCCGGCAAGCAGGCCGGCAAGGGCCGGGTGCGGGTCAGCGGCGTGCACCACGCCGAGGTCGGCGCCGACGGCTCCCGGGCCCGCGAGCAGGCCCGGCTGACCGCCGACCTGCGGGCCGCGGTCGACCGCGGCGAGCTGTCGGTGTGGGGTCAGCCCATCGTCGACATGGCCGAGGGTCGCATCGTCGCCGTCGAACAGCTCCTGCGGTGGCAGCACCCGGAGCGGGGCGTGCTCGACGCGGCGGACTTCATCGACGTCGCCGACGCCGCGGACCTGCTGGTCGACCTCGGCCGGCGGGTGCTCCTGGAGTCGTGTGCGCTGGCCCGCGAGTGGTCGGACGCCCTCGGGCCACGGGCACCGGCGGTGCACGTCAACGTGGCCGGCCGGCACCTGGATTCGGGGCGGCTGCACATCGACGTGCTGGACGCGCTACGGATCCACCGGCTCCCGGCCGACCGGCTGGTGCTGGAGCTCGCCGAGACGCAGCTGCCGATGCTCACCGACCAGATCCGCGCCGACCTCGCGCTGCTGCGCGACCGCGGGGTGCGGCTCGCGCTGGACGACCTCGGCGCTGGTCACACCGGGCTCGGCGACGTACTCGCCTTCCCCGTCGACCTGTTCAAGATGGACGTGGAGACGGTCCGCCGGATGGGCTCCGACCGGGTCGCGGGCGCCACCGTGCAGGCCGTCCTGGCCATCGGCCGGGCCCTCGGCGTGCCGGTGATCGCCGAGGGCGTCGAGGACGACGACCAGGTCGCGGCGCTGCTCGCGGCGGGCTGCGAGCTCGGACAGGGCTTCCTGCTGGCCCGTCCGATGCCGGCCGCGGCGGTCCGCGACGCCCTCGGCGTCCGCCGCTGAGCGGCGCCGGCAGACGCCGGACGACGTGGTCCCGCCGGTCGCGCGGCGCATCCCCCGGGGTCCGTGGTTGGCTTGTCCCGGCTGATCCGGGCGGTGCGCCACCGGGCCGGCCGGACGGCGGGCCCCGGGCGCCGGCGTCCGGTGCGGATCAGCGACGCCGGGCCCGTCGGGTCCGGCGCCACCGGGCGGGAGAGGGCAGCACGTGGGCGACGACATCGCGGGCACCGAGTACACGCGTGAGGACCGGACCCGCTACCGGGAGAAGGTCCGGCAGTGCCTGGACGTGTTCGAACGGATGCTCGTGGAGCACACCTTCGAGTTCGACCAGCAGCTGACCGGCCTGGAGATCGAGCTGAACCTGGTGGACGGCAACGGCGACCCGGCGATGGACAACGCCGCCGTGCTGGCCAACATCGCCGATCCGGCGTACCAGACCGAGCTCGGGCAGTACAACATCGAGCTCAACGTGGAGCCGCAGGCGATGCCCGGCGACACCCTGCTGGAACTGGAGGCGACGCTGCGGTCGTCGTTGGACCACGCCGAGTCCAAGGCCAACGAGCGCGGTGCCGACATCGTGATGGTCGGCATCCTGCCGACGCTGATGCCCGAGCACCTCAGCGACGACTGGATGAGCGCCAACCCGCGGTACGCGGCGTTGAACGAGGCCATCTTCGCCGCCCGCCGGGAGGACCTGGAGCTCGACATCCACGGCCCCGACGACGTGCTGCACATGGCCGCGGACACCATCGCGCCCGAGTCGGCGTGCACCTCGGTGCAGCTGCACCTGCAGGTCTCCCCGGCCGACTTCGCGGCGAACTGGAACGCCGCGCAGGCGCTGGCCGGTCCGCAGCTCGCGCTGGCCGCGAACTCGCCGTTCCTGTTCGGCAAGGCGCTGTGGGCCGAGACCCGCTGTGAGCTGTTCCTGCAGGCCACCGACACCCGCTCGCCGGAGCTGAAGACCCAGGGTGTGCGGCCGCGGGTGTTCTTCGGCGAACGCTGGATCACCTCGATCTTCGACCTGTTCGAGGAGAACGTCCGCTACTTCCCGGCGCTGCTGCCCGAGACCACCGACGAGGACCCGGTCGCCGAGCTCGACGCCGGCCGGGCGCCGAAGCTGCAGGAGCTGCGGCTGCACAACGGCACCGTCTACCGCTGGAACCGGCCGATCTACCAGGTGGTCGACGGCCGCCCGCACCTGCGGGTGGAGAACCGGGTGCTGCCGGCCGGGCCGACCGTCGTCGACGTGCTGGCCAACGCCGCGTTCTACTACGGCGCGATCCGGATGCTGGCCGCCGAGGAGCGGCCGGTGTCGTCGAAGATGACGTTCTCCACGGCGGCGATGAACTTCGACGCCGGGGCCCGGCACGGCGCCGACGCCCGGTTCTACTGGCCGGGTTTCGGCGAGATCACCTGGGACGAGCTGACCCTGCGCCACCTGCTGCCGCTGGCCCACGACGGGCTGGAGCGGTGGGGGGTGTCGGCGGCGGCCCGGGACCGCTACCTGGGCATCATCGAGGGCCGGTGCAAGACGCGGCGCAACGGAGCGTCGTGGCAGCTGGAGACGGTGGAGGCGCTGGAGCGCGCCGGGCACACCCGGGTCGGAGCCCTGCACGGGATGCTGCGTCACTACCGGGACAACATGCACGCCAACGAGCCGGTGCACACCTGGGAGGTACCGGGCGCCTGACGTCCGGAGCCGTCGCGCTGCCGGTGTCGCCTGCCGCCCCGGCCCGCACCCCGTCCGTCGCGCTGCCGGTTGGGGTTCCCGCTTCCGACATGTCGGAAGCGGGAAGCGATGTCGGCAGCGGGAACGCCGCCGGCCGGTTGTGCGACCGCGTCCC
>JBQGEH010000786.1:0-1938 GCA_052039515.1 Nakamurella sp.
GCTGACCCTGGTCAAGGTGGACACCCTGGCCGACGCGATGTCGTCGCTGGAGGCGGTACGCGACGGGCAGCCGGCCACCGGCTGCTGAGAGCTCACTGGAAGGTGAGCCGCAGCGCCTCCACCAGGTTGGGGGCCAGGTCCGCACCGCGCAGTGGGGTGTCGGCGTCCGCTCCCCGCAGCCGCATCAGGCAGGCCGCCCCGCCGTCCCGCAGGACCCCGACCGCCAGCCGTGCCTCGGTGCGGTCCGGGTGCGCCGCCGCCACCTCGGCCGCCGCGGCCGGGTCCGCGGGCAGCGCGTCCTGCGCCGACGGCGGCAGCACGACGATCTCCTGCACCAGCACGCAACCGGCCACCGCAGGCGGCCAGGCGATCTGCCGCAGCTTCTCCTCGAGCTCCGCCGCGGGCATCGGGTCCTGGGCGACCGGGGTGTAGACGACGTCCGGATCGAGGTGGGCGGCCACCTCGGGCTGGTCGGCGATCAGCTCCGCGGTCCGCACCAGCGCGAACAGCTGCGGCGCCTGGTCCCAACCGGCGGTCCCGACGAACTCCTCGGCCTCGGCGACGGCGACGGCCAGGAACGGGTCCTCCAGGAACGCGGGGGGCGGGTCGGACGGCGGCGGCGCGGAGGTCATCACCGCATCGTGTCACGGACCACACCCCGGCCGTCGCGAGGTAACGCTTCGGCGTCAGTCCGCCCGTTCACACGCGGGCCAGGAACTCCGCACACCTTCTCTACAGTTAGGTGAGGGTCAGGGCGTGCGGACGGTGGGTGACCGGCCGTCGGCCGCCCGGCACCCGCACCGCCCACAGCGGACCCGTCCTGAACCGGTCGGACCGCGCCGAGCCCACCGTGCTCACAACCTGATTTGGAGAGCCCCTGTGCAGCGGCCCCCGATAAACCTGCCGTCGATGTCGCGCCGGTCGCGCCGCGTCATCATCGCGTTGGTCAGCATCGCCGTCCTCTTCGTGCTGTGGTTCAACTTCGTCGGCATCTACGTCGACTACCTGTGGTTCTCCGAGGTCGGGTTCACCCAGGTCTTCACCACGCAGCTGCTGAGCCGGATCGTGCTGTTCCTCATCACCGGGGTGCTGGCCGCGCTCGTCGTCTTCGGCGCCATCGTGCTGGCCTACCGGTCGCGGCCGGTGTTCGTGCCGACCGACGAGATCGACCCGCTGGCGCCGTACCGGATCGCCATCTCCGGCCGCCCGAAGCTGATCACCATCGGCCTGTCGGCGATCATCGGTGTCATCTGCGGTCTGTCGGCGCAGGCCAACTGGGACACCGTGCAGCTGTGGCTGCACGGCACCAGCTTCGGCACCACCGACGCCGAGTTCGGCAACGACGTCGGCTTCTACGTCTTCGACCTGCCGATGTACGAGCTGGTGCTGGGCTGGCTGTTCGTCATCATCGCGGTGGCGTTCTTCGTCGTGCTGGTCGTGCAGTACCTCTACGGCGGCATCCGCACCACCGGCCCGGGCCGCAAGATCACCTCCGCCGCGAGCCTGCAGCTGTCGCTGCTGGTCGGCGCGTTCGTGCTGGTCAAGGCTGTGCAGTACTGGTTCGACCGGTACGGGCTGCTGTTCAGCAATCGCAGCACCGTCTTCACCGGCGCCTCCTACACCGACGTCAACGCGGTGCTCCCGGCCAAGCTGATCCTGATGTGCATCGCCGCGATCTGCGCGGTCGGCTTCTTCGTCGGCGCGTTCCTGCGCTCGGTGAAGCTGCCCGCGGTGGCGCTGGCCCTGCTGGTGCTGTCCGGGGTGCTCATCGGCGGCGCCTGGCCGCTCATCCTGCAAAGCGTCCGGGTCACCCCGAACGCGATCACGCTGGAGAAGCAGTACATCGAGCGCAACATCGCGGCCACCCGGTCCGCCTACGGCATCGGCGAGCCCGACGTGACCTACGTCGACTACGCGCCGGCCAACACCGGTTCGCCG
>JBQGEH010000787.1:0-1729 GCA_052039515.1 Nakamurella sp.
CTCGGCGACCCCGATGCGGTCTCCGTCGGCGACTACCACCTGGCCGGCTTCGTCGGGTACTCGCTGATCGGCGAGAAGGTCGACGACGACCGGATGCTCGAGCTGCTGGCGCCGTGGGCCGGGCACCGCTACCGGGTGATCCGCCTGCTGGAGGTCAGCCCGGTGGGCCGCCGACCACCGCGCCGCGGGGCCCGGATGAGCATCGAGCGGCACTGGGACAAGTAGGCCCCGGCGTCACACCGCGCTGAGGTGCTCCTGCAGGTAGCGCATGTCCTCACCGGTGCCGTCGACGCCGCCGGGGGTTTCCACGATGACGTCGCTCTTCGCCGCCGCGCAGACGTGCGCGATGAGCTGCGGGTCGATGGTGCCGGCGTCGAAGTTGGCGTGCCGGTCGGCGCCGGAGTCGAAGGCGTCCCGGCTGTTGTTGGCGTGCACCAGGTCGATCCGGCCGGTGATCGCCAGCACCCGGTCGACGATGTCGTCCAGCGGCTCGCCGCCGCAGAAGGCGTGGCAGGTGTCCAGGCAGAAACCGACGCCGAACTCGCCGACCTCGTCCCACAGCCGGGCCAGCCGGTCGAAGCGGCGGGCGATGGCGTTGTCGCCGCCGGCGGTGTTCTCGATGAGGATCGGGAGGGGGAACTCCTCCCGCTCGAACACCTTGCGCCAGTTGGCGAAGCCCTCCGCCGGGTCGTCACCCGCGTTGAGGTGGCCGCCGTGCACGATCAGCCCGGACGCGCCGATGTCGGCGGCGGCCGCGGCGTGCTGGGTGAGGATCTTGCGGCTCGGGATGCGGATCTTGTTGTTCCGGGTGGCCACGTTGACCAGGTACGGGGCGTGCACGTAGCGGACGATCTCCGAGGCACGCAGCTCGGCCGCGTGCGGGTGCTCGACCGGCTTCTTCCACCCCTGCGGGTCACCGAGGAAGAACTGCACCGCCTGCGCGCCCGACCTACGCGCCTCCGCCAACGGATCATCCGAGCGCACGTGCGCGCCGATCGCCACCATGCGTCCGAGGTTAGCCCCGGCCACCGACAGCGGCCGCCGGCCCGGACGGCACCCGGCGCCCGGACGGCGACTGTCGGTGCCCCCGCCTAGGTTGTCGACTGTGCGCACCACCGCCTTCCGTCCGTCGCTGCTCGTGCGGCTGGTCATGCTGGCGGCCGCCTACAGCCCGCTGTTGCTGCTGCTGGCGGTGCTGGACTCGTTCCGCACCGAGTGGCTGCGGTGGGTGTTCGTCGGCGGCAGCGCCGCCGGTGTGCTGGGCACGCTGCTCTTCCTGTTCGTCGCCATCCCCCGCCGCAACGCCACCCCGGAGGTGCTCAGCAAGGCCAAGCCCCGCGACGCCGAGGCACTGAAGTTCTTCGCGTCCTACGTCGTGCCGTTCTTCGTCACCGCCACCGCCCCACCGGCGGCCCGCTGGGGGCTGCTGATCTACCTGGTGATGATCGCGGTGCTGTACCTGCAGTCCGACCTGTACTACTCCAACCCGCTGCTGGCGCTGCTGGGTTACCGCGTGTTCGAGGCCGACCGGCCCGACGGTGGCTTCGTGCTGCTCATCACCCGCTCCTGGTACCTGGCCCCCGGTCAGAGCCGGGACCTCATCCCGCTCGGCGGCTACGTCCACTTCGACCGGACCCGCCGCCGTGACCACCGCACCGACCGCACGACAGGACCGCGATGACCGACACGCTGACCCCACCGGCCGACACGAACCCCGCCACCGCCACCG
>JBQGEH010000788.1:0-3158 GCA_052039515.1 Nakamurella sp.
GTGCGCTTCCCGCTCGACGCCGCCACCAAGTACACGCTCACGGTGGCCTCCTCCCGCGGCGACAGGCTCGCCCCGGTGGTGGTCGGCGCGCCGGAGACGACGGTCCGCGCCGACCACACCACGCCGACCCTGCAGGCCGACGAGGGTGACTGGGTGCTGTCCTACTGGGCGGACAAGACGTCCGCCACCACGGGATTCGCCCTCCCGGCCGCGGCGACCAGTCGCCAGGCGACCTGCACCTCCGGCTCGGGCCGCATCTGCAGCGTGCTCGCCGACTCCGGTGGCCCGGTCGGCGCCGGCCCGGCAGGCGGGCTCACCGCCACGTCGGACGCCGCGTCGGGCAGCGCCACCATGTGGACGATCCTGCTGCGGCGGGCACGATGACCGCGGCAGCCTCCGGGCCGCACCCTCCCGCCCGTCCCGCGCGCACCCCTGCCCGTGCCCCCGCCCGCGCGCTGGTGCTCTCCGGCATCGCCTCGACGGTGCTCGTGTCGGCGCTGGCGTCGGGTGTCCTCCTCCAGGGGCCGCGCGGGTCGACGGTCGTCACCGCTGACACGACGGCGGTCGCAGCGGCGGCCCCCGGCACGCCGTGGACCTGGGGCGGCAACGGCTTCGGGCAGCTCGGCGACGGCACCACCCAGTCCCGGCGCTCCCCCGGCCCGGTCAGCGGCCTCACGGACGTGGTCGACCTCCACGGGGGACGCGAGCACGTGGCCGCACTGCGCGCCGACGGGACCGTGTGGACGTGGGGCAGCAACAAGGAGGGCCAGCTCGGCACCGGCGGGACGGCCGACCGGACGACGCCCACCCGGGTGACCGGGCTGCCGACGGCGACCGCCGTGGAGACGGGCCACAACCTCTCGCTCGCGCTGATCGACGACGGCACCGTGCGCACGTGGGGCCTCAACGCGGACGGTCAGCTCGGCGACGGCACCACGACGCTGCGCCGCACCCCGGTCACGGTCAGCGGCCTGACGACGGCGACCGCGATCGCCGCCGGCCGCAACATGTCCTACGCCGTCCGCGCGGACGGCACCGTCGTGGGATGGGGGCGCCACGACGAGGGACAGCTCGGCGACGGCACCACCACCCGCCGCACCACCCCGGTGCGCGTGGGGCCGCTCACCGGCGTGGTCGCGATCGCGGGCGGCCGCGACCACGGGCTGGCGCTGCGCTCCGACGGCAGCGTGTGGGCCTGGGGCTCCAACGACTACGGCCAGGTCGGCGACGGCACCACCACCGACCGGCGCGCGCCCGTGCAGGTCGCGACCGGCGTGACGCAGGTGATCGCGGGCGCCCACCACTCCTACGCCCTGCGCACGGACGGCACCGTCCTCGCCTGGGGACGCAACTACCGCGCCAACCTCGGTGACGGCACGACGGTCAACCGCACGCGGCCGGTGGCCGTGCGCGTCCTCAGCGGGGTCGTGTCCATCGGGTCCGGCCGCGACACCGGCATGGCCGTGCTGGCCGACGGCCGGGTCATGGCCTGGGGCGCCAACCAGTCCGGCCAGGTCGGCGACGGCACGACCACCAACCGTTCCACCCCGGTCGTGGTGCCGGGCCTGACGGACGCGACCTTCGCGGGAGGCGGCGGACAGGAGTACGCCGTCGCGCTGGTCTCGCCGTCCGGCTCCCCGCCGCCCAGCGACCCGGTCGCGCGCTTCACCACCAGCTGCACGGGCCTCGTGTGCACCTTCGACGCCAGCGGTTCCTCCGACCCGGACGGTGGCGCGGTCACGGCCGGCTGGTCCTTCGGCGACGGCCGCTCGGGGAGCGGCACGACGCCCTCCCACACCTACGCCGGCTCGGGGACCTACGCGGTGACCCTCACCGTCACCGACGACGAGGCGCGCACCTCGTCGGTGACCAGCCGGGTCAGCGTCGACGACGGCACCCCGCCGACCGGGTCGCCCGTGTGGCGGGCTGGCAGCGCGGTCGACGCCAACTCGGCTGCTCCGTCGGTCGTGGTGCCCGCGTCGGTGCAGGCCACGGACCGACTCGTCCTCGTGGTGACCACCAACCGGGCCGCGACGCTGACCCCGCCCACGGGCTGGACGACCCTCGGCACCGTCTCGGACGGCACGGAGCTGCGGTCCTGGGTGCTGACCCGTGCGGCCGGCACGACGGCGGGCGCCCGGGTCACCATCGGGCTCGACGCGATCTCCAAGACGAGCCTGGTGCTCGCCGCGTACTCCGGCTCCGGTGTGCCGAGCGCCGTCGGACGTGCCGAGCCGAGCAGCGGCACGAGCCACCTCGCGCCCGCGGCGACGGTGCCGGCGGACGGCTCTGTGCTGCTGCGCTACTACGTGGACAAGACGTCCGCGGTGCACACCTGGACCCTGGACCCGGCGCTGGTCGCGCGGGCCACGACCACCGGCAGCGGGAGCGGGCTCCTCGTCTCCGTCGCCGGCGAGCAGCCGGGCGCCGCGGGGACGGCGAGCGCGCTGGCGGCCACCTCGTCGGTCTCCTCCGGCAAGGCGGTGGCGTGGACGGTCGTGGTGCCTCCCGCCTGACCGCGCTCAGGAGTTGAAGCGCTGCTGCGTCTTCTCGAGGCCGTCGGTCAGCAGCGACTCCACCGCGTCGGCGGCGTCGGAGACCTGGAACGGCAGCTCCTTGCGCTCGACGGTGGAGTAGTTCGACAGCACGAAGTCGGCCACGTCCTGGCGCCCGGGCGGGCGGCCGATGCCGGCCCGCACGCGGTGGAAGTCGCCCGTGCCGAGCGAGGAGCGCATCGACTTGAGCCCGTTGTGGCCGTTGTCGCCGCCGCCGAGCTTGACCCGCAGGGTGCCGAAGGCGATGTCGAGCTCGTCGTGGATCGCGATCACGTGCTCCGGGGCGACCTTGTAGAAGGTGGCGAGCGCCTTGACCGGACCGCCGACCTCGTTCATGTAGCAGCGCGGACGGGCCAGCACGACGCGCGGACCGCCGAGCGCCAGGCGTCCCTCGACGACGTCGGCGCGTCCGGACTTGTGGCTCCGGAACGACGAGCCCATGCGCGAGGCCAGCTCGTCGGCGACCAGGTAGCCGATGTTGTGGCGGTGCCCGGCATAGGACGGCCCGGGGTTGCCGAGGCCGACGACCAGCCAGACCTCGTCGCTCATGTCGTCATCCTTCCACCCACGTCGTCGGCGCCACGGCCACATGTCCTCGCGTCC
>JBQGEH010000789.1:0-8657 GCA_052039515.1 Nakamurella sp.
GGGCGCCGCGCTCGACGAGCGCGGCGCCTCCGGTCGGGTGTGGCCGCCGGGAGCTCGGTACCGGCCAGAGCCGGGGCGAGAGGGCTGGCCACGACGGTCAGTTGCCCTGGTCGGCCACGTAGTCGGCCTGCACCGAGCTCAGCAACCCCTCGGGGGTCTGCTGGCCGGCGACCAGCGCCTGCAGCTGCGGGGTCCAGCTCTTGGCGTAGATGGAGCCGTTGGCGTTGGCGATGAAGTCCATCGAGCCGTTGTCGGCGCCGACCTTGGCGCCGGCCTCGAGGGTCTGCGCGGTGACGGTGCCCTCGGCGACCTCCGGCATGTACGCGTCGGCCGGGCCCATCGGGTGCGAACCGCCGACGGTGACGCCGATGTCGCGCGCCTTCTCGTTGGTGGCGACCCAGTTCAGGAAGAACGCCGCGCAGTCCGGGTGCTCGGCGGCGGCGGCCACGCCGTAGGTCAGCGGCGCGCTCATCGCGGCCTGGGCGCCACCGGCCTCGACCGGCGGGGTCAGGAAGAAGCCGACGTTGCCGGGCATCTGCTTGTCGAGATTGCCCGACTCCCAGTCGCCGTCGAAGATGAACAGGCTCTCGCCGCCGATGAAGCGGCTCATCATCGTCGCGTAGTCCATCGCGTTGACGTCCGAGGCGAAGTAGCCCGCGTCGATCCACTTCTTCAGATGCGCTGCGGCCTGCTGGTTCTCGGGGGTGTCGATGGTGGCGCCGGACTTGCCGAAGATCCAGTCGTTGATGTCGGTCGGCGAGCCGTACGCCGCCATCAGGTTCTGCAGCGGGAAGGCCAGACCACCGGTGGCGCCGCCGTTGAACTGGGCGATCGGGGTGATGCCGGCGTCCTTGGCCTTCTGCAGGTCCGCGTCGAACTCGGCGAGCGTGGCCGGCGCCTGGGTGATGCCGGCCTTGGCGGCGAGCTCCTTGTTGTAGAAGACGCCGGTCATCGAGAAGTTCAGGCCCATCGCCAGCAGCGGGCCGCTGCCCCGGGTGCCGTCCTCGGCGACCCGCAGCTGGGACAGCTGCGACTCGGGCCACTGGTCCCAGCCGAAGGCGGCGGCGTAGCTGTCGAGGTCCTTGAGCAGGCCGTCCTTGGCCAGCGACGACAGCTGCGGGAGACGGATCAGGTCCGGCGGGCTGTCGGCCAGCGTGCGGGCGGCGTTCTGGGTGATGACGGCGAACTGGTCCTCGCGGATGTCCCAGGTGACGTTCGGGTACTGCGCGGTGAACTCGTCGGTGAGCGCCTTGGGCAGCGGGAAACCGGTCTCGAAGTAGGCCTTCATGGTGACCGGGTCGGTGCCGCAGCTGATGTCGGAGGATGCCGCGGTGGCACCGGTCGACCCGGCGCCCGACGACGAGGAACCGGTGCCGGCGGCGCTGGCGGCCGAGGAGCTGCTCGACGACGAGCTGCTCGACGACGTGGCGCTGCCGCCGGGTGCGGAGCAGGCGGTGACGGCCAGCAGGCCGCCGACCGCGAGCGCGGCGAGGGCGCCGGGGCGCCGGTGGGTGACGAGGGACATGGGGTCTCCTTCGGAGGGCGGGGACGAGACGGGTTGATGCAGCCGAGTTCTGACGGGCGGAGCGGCGGGAACTGCGATAAAGCCGAGGGTTTCGGGTCAGGCGGGTGTCGGGGTCGCCGGTGCGACCCCGTGGTGGGCGGCGTGCAGGGCGGTGAGCACGTCGTCGCGCCATTGCCGGGCGGGCGCCCAGCAGCCGGTGAGGGCGAGCGAGCCGTGGATCGCCCCGGGATACTCCCGGTGCTCCACGGACACCCCGGCCGCGGCGAGACGCCCGGCGTAGGAACGTCCCTCGAGGTTGAGCGGGTCGTGTTCGGCGGTCATCACCCGGGTCGCCGGCAGCCCGGACAGATCGTCGGCGAACAGCGGTGAGGCGAGCGGCGACCTGGCGTCCGACGGAACGGGCAGGTACATGCCGACGCCGGCCGCCATGTCGTCCACGCTGATCCCGTACTCGTCGCCGACCCCGGACGCCCGCATGGTGTCCAGCGTGAGATCGAGGGTGGGGACCTCCAGCAGCTGGAACACCGGCATCGGACCGCGCCGGTCGCGGGCGGCCAGCACCACGGCGGCGGCCAGGTTCGCGCCGGCCGAGACCCCGCCGACGGTGATCCGGTCGGGGTCACCGCCGAGATCCGCGGCGTGGGCGGCGACCCACTCCAACGCCCGGTAGCAGTCCTGCACCGGCACCGGGAACGGGTACTCCGGCGCGAGCCGGTAGTCCACGGCCACCACCACACAGTCGGCGGCCCGGCAGCGCTCCCGGCAGGTGGCGTCCACCACGAGCTCGTCCACCGAGCCGAGCCAGAACCCGCCGCCGTGGATGAACAGGTGCACGGGCTGTCCGGTGGCGTCGCCGTGCCGGTAGACCCGCACCCGGACGCGGTCGTCGCCGTCACCGATCCAGTGCTCGGTCACCGCGTCGACGTCCGGCGCGGCGTCGCCGAAGCGGTGGAAGATCTCGTCCGACGCGGCCAGGATGCCGCGGCGGCGCTGGGCGACGGGGACGTCCGGCGAGCCCGCATCGGGCTTGAAGGCCAGGAACTCCCGCACCGGTGCGTCCAGCGTCATCGGTCCGTCCTCCCGGTCGCGCGACGCGCTGCTCACCCGGGGCGTCCGGCCGCAGCGGCGGCGGTACGGGGTGTCACGTCGTTGTGCCAGCAGTACATCCCGCCGGAACCACCGCTGTCAACTGTTTCTGTAGAAGCACTTTTATCGACGCGGTCCAGGCACGGCGGCGACGCTCCGGACGATCAGGTGGTGGACCGTTGCACGAGGTCGACGGCGAGCACGGTGGTGGTGCGTACGGTGTCCGGGCCGTGCCCCAGCAGCATCCGCACGGCGGCCCGCCCGGACTCCTCGAAGGGCTGCCGCACCGTGGTGAGGTCGGCCGCGGCGGCGGTCTCGCCGTCGTCGAAGCCCATCACCGCGACGTCCTGTGGCACCCGCAGGCCGCGGTCGCGGGCGGCGAGCAGCACGCCGACGGCCAGCAGGTCGTGGTGGGCCATCACCGCGCCCGGCCGGTCCGGCCGGTCGAGCAGCTGACCGGCCGCGACGCGGGCCTCGACCACCGAGTTGCCACTGACCGCGGTCACCACCGCGTCCGACCCGAACGGCGCCATCACCTGGCGGAACCCGTCGAGCCGCTTGATCGCCTGCGAGCGGTAATCGGCCACCTGCCGCTCCAGCAGGTAGCCGCAGCGGGTGTGCCCGCGCTCGACCAGGTGCGCCGCGGCGATCCGGCCACCCTCGACGTCGTCGACGAGCACCCGGCTGAACAGCTCGCTCTCGGCGTCGACCGCGACGGTGGGCAGTCCCCGGCGGTGGAACCGCTCGGCGATGCCGGTCTCGATGTCCAGGCCCATCACGATCAGGCCGTCGAGCCGGCCGTGGATCGGCATGCTCGCCAGCGTCGGCGAGGACGTGGAGGCGGCCGACTCGTGGTCGAAGACGACGACCTCCACCCCCGCCTCGGTGGCCGCGGCCAGCACACCGGACAACCGCCGCAGGAACGAGGCGTAGGAGGTGAACGGGGCCATCACGCCGATCCGGCCGGTGCCCTTGCGGGCCAGATCGGCAGCGGCCACCTTGGGCACGAACCCGAGTTCGTCGGCGGCGGCCAACACCTTCTGCCGGGTCGCGGCACTCACCCGCTCGGGGCGGTTCACCGCGTTGGAGACCGTCGAGATGCTGACCCCGGCGCGCTCGGCCACCTCGTAGATGGTGATGCGATCAGGGTGCACGTCGACCGTTCTCGTCCTCGTGTCGCGCCCGCGCGACGGCGGGGAGGGTCAGGAGTGCTGCGCGGCAAGGGTACGACGCGGGGCGAGCGGCGGTGCACCGCGTCCGCCCCAAGGTCAGCGGCGCGGCTGGATCCCCCGCGACCGCGGCACCGTCGGCGCGGCGGCCGGACGGACGAGGCACACCGGCACCGCGGCCGCGACCATCAGCAGTCCGCCGGCGAGGGTGGCCCAGGGGCCGATCGACGCGGTGGCGATGTCGCCGTCGGTGAGCAGGCCGGCGATGTCGCCCGTCCGCACGCCGCGGAACAGCCCCCAGGCCGCGACGGCCATCCCGACGGCCACCGCCCCCGCCGCGGCGAACCGGGAGCGGCGTACCGCGACCCAGATGCCGGCCACCACACCCGGTCCGGCGAGCGTGGTGGGCAGCAGGGCCGGCCGGTAGGAGCCGACACCGCCGAGGCTGGTGATGACGTCGTTGAGGTTGTCGCCGTCGGCGCTGTCCGGGCCGCCGCTGATCGCCCCCCAGCCCCCGAGCGACGAGCTGCTCGCGCCGGTCAGGGCGACGACCGCCCAGGTCAGGAAGCCGCAGAGGACCACGAGCAGGCCGGCCAGGACGATCCCGGCACCGCACAGCCGCGCTCCCCGGGCGGTCACGTCACGACCCCGGCCGGGCGACGGTCGGGAACCGGGGTCTGCGCATCCATGACCCCATTGTGTCCGGCGGGCCGTCGCCGGCTCCGCGGCCGGGCCGCGACAAGGTGCGGCGGACTGGCAGGATCGACGGCGGCCGCGGTGACCGCACCGCCCACGCCGGCCGGTCGCCGGTCGATCCCCTGGAGGAGCACCGGTGTCCGTCGCCATCCTGCTGGACTTCGACGGCACCGCCTACGTCGGTGATCTCGGGGTGCAGGCCTACGCCCGCCGGGTCGCCGAACTCCTCGATCCGACGACGGCGACCCTGGTCATCGGCGCCATGCGGTCGTTCCTCGAGGGCCGTCCGGCGCCGGCCGGGGTGCCGGACGTCTTCGACACCGCCGAGGACGGCTACGAACTGGTCCACGCGATGAGTGAGGCGGCGGGGGTGTCCGACGCGGACCGCCGGGTCGCCTACGCCCGGAGCCGGGAGGACGTCATCCGCAGCGCCTTCGCCCTCGACGAGCAACCGGGGCTGGCCGACTGGCTGCGCCGCCTCGACCCCGCCGACCAGGTCTGGCTGGTGACCAACGCCCCCGACGCCGGCATCGCCGAGGTGCTGGACGCCGTCGGGCTGACCGCCCACGTCGACCGGATCGTCAGCAGCGCGGGCAAGCCCGAGGGGCTCTACGCGCTCGCCCGGGAGGCCGCCGCGCTCACCGGTGACCCGCGCCGGGTGCTGGGCGTCGGTGACCGCTGGGCCGCCGACCTCGCCGCGGTGCACGACGTCGGCGGCCGCACCGCGCACATCGACCGCTTCGGCCGGAGCCTGGGCACGCCCACCTGGCGGGAGCCCGAGCTCGCCCCGATGCTGCCCGCCCTGACCCGCTGGTCGCACGATCCGGAGGCCCCCGTTGCCTGAGACCGACGACGCACCGGCCCCGGTCACCCCCGACGGAGAAGCCCCCGAGGTCGCCGAGCACACCCTGGTCCACCTGTCCGACTGCCACCTGACCAGCGCCGGAGTGCGCTACAACGGGGTCGTCGACAGCGACGCGACGCTGGCCGCGGTGGTGGCGGAACTCCGTCGCGGGCAGGCCAACGGACACCGGTACGACGCCGTCGTGCTCTCCGGCGACCTCACCGACACCGGCGACCCGGACGCCTACCGGCGGCTCCGGGCCGCGGTCGAGCCACTCGGTGTGCCGCTGGTGTACGCGACCGGCAATCACGACGTGCGGGCGACGTTCCACCGCGAGCTGCTCGGCGTGGCGGAGGCGGAACCGCTGGTCCGGGTGCAGCTGGTCCGTGACCGGCTCCGGCTCATCACCCTGGACAGCACCATCGTCGGGCACGGCCACGGCCGGCTCACCGACGCGACGCTCGCCGAACTGCGCCGCCTGCTCACCGACCCCGCCCCCGACGGCACCGTCGTCGTGCTGCACCACGCCCCGGTGCCGCCGCCGACCCCGCTCCTGACCTACTTCACCCTGGAGCGGGCCTCGCGGCGGGCGCTCGCCGCGGCCATCGCCGGCACCGACGTCCGGCTGGTGCTGGCCGGGCACCACCACCTGGCCCAGAGCGGGATGCTCGGCGCGGTGCCGGTGGCGGTGGCCGGATCGACCGCGATCCGCACCGACCCGCTCGGGCCGGCCGGGCACGAACACACCACCCGCTCGACCTCGTTCAACCTGGTCCGACTCTTCGGCGACACCCACACCGTGTCGGTGATCCCGGTGGACGGCGCGGCGACGGTGTTCGACCTGGACCCGGCCGGCTGCGCGGCCGTGGTGGCCGCGCACCCGGTGGACCGGCCGTTCTCCCTCCCCGCGGACTGACCGGCTGCCATACTCCGACCGCAGGTACACCGACCGTCCGGCCCCAGGAGCAGCACCATGTCCGATCCGTACCAGCCCGACCCGCGCCAGCAGCAGGGCCAGCCGCAGCCGGGCTACCCCCAGCAGGGATATCCGCAGCAGGGCTACCCGCAGCAGGGCTATCCCGGCCAGCCCGTCCAGTTCGGCCAGCACGGGCAGCAGCACGGCGGCCAGCAGTACCCCGGCCAGTACCCCGGCCAGTACCCGCAGTACGGCGGCCAGCCCGGGTACCCGCAGAGCGGTCACCCCGGTGGCTACCCGGAACAGGCCACGAAGCCCAAGACCCCCTCGACGGTCACCGCGGCGTTCGCCGTCTACGTGCTCGCCGCGATCATGGCCGCCGTGGGCATCCTGCTCGCGCTGAACTCCGACATCTGGGCGCAGGCCGTCCGCGACGCCGGCGCGAACGCCCAGGACCTCAACGGGGTGTCGGTGGAGAGCGTGGTCAACATCGCCAAGGGCCTGGTGATCGGCGTCGGGATCGTCTTCGTCGCGCTGTACCTGCTGTTCGCGTTCAAGATGCGGGCCGGGCGCAACTGGGCCCGCATCACGCTGACCGTGCTGTCGGCGCTGTCGCTGCTGTCCACGGTCAACGCGACCGGCTCGGTGACCGTGGCCAACCGCACCTACACGTCGTCGACCTCCTCGGTGACCGGCTGGATCGGCGTCGTGCTGGCCGTCGCGGCCATCGTGCTGATGTACCTGCCGGCCTCCAACGAGTACTTCCGAACCGTCAAGGCGCAGCTGCTGCAGCGGAAGCTGGGTCAGTACCGCTGAGCTCCGGCACCGGCCGGGTCACGTCGGACACGTGGCCCGGCCCGGCCGCCACAACCCCGTCCCGCGGGACCGGGCCGGGCAGGGTCGCGAGCCCGGGCACCACGAGCACCAGCCAGCAGCCGAGCAGCAGCGCCGGTCCGAACGGCAGCGCCGAGCGCAACGCGAGCCGCCGGGTGACCAGACCCACCACCCCGGCCAGCGACCCGGCCAGGAACCCGGCGAACAGCCCCACCAGCACCGCGCTCCACGAGAGGTAGCCCAGGGCGACCCCGAGGCTGAACGCGAGCTTGGCGTCGCCCCGCCCCATCGCCGCCGGCAGCGCCGTGGCCAGCAGCAGGAACGCGCCCCCGACCACGGCCCCCGCGAGCACCGCCCGGCCGATCGAGCCGTCGCCGCTCCCCCACCCGCGGTCGGCCGTACAGACCAGCACGGTCAGCGGCACCGCCGGCAGCGTCAACGCGTCGGGCAGCCGGTGGTGGCGCAGGTCGACCGCGGCCAGCGGTACCGCCAGCACCCCGATCCAGAGCACCACCGGCCACGGTCCGTCCGGCACCGTGAGGGCGGCACCGACCGCGGTGATCAGGGCGGACGCCGCCTCCAGCGGACCGGGTCGGACGACGCTGCCGCGCCGCAACCGGGCCAGCAACCGGCGGGACGCGTACCCGGCGAGCCCGCCGAGCGCCGCGGCCACCGGCACCACCCACCCCTGCATGCACCCACTGTCGCAGACCGACCGCGCAGCGCGACGGGGTTGTGCACAGCGGATCAGACGGGCAGCGGCAGGTCCGCGCCGGACGCGGCGCGCAGCGCGTCACGCATGGCCGCGGCGGGCGCCGGCCGGCCGGTCATCAGCTCCACCTGGCGCAACGCCTGGTGCAGCAGCATGTCCAGTCCGGTGACCGTGGTCCGCCGGGGCGGGCCGGCGGCGGCCAGCGCGGTCGGCCCCGGGTGGTAGATCGCGTCGAACAGCACCGGGGCCGCCGCCAACGGCCCGGCGAGTGCGTCCAGGGTGCCGGCCGGTGCGGTGGCGACGGCGATGTCGGCGTGCCGGGCGGCGGCCGCGATGACGTCCGGATCGAGGGTGGCGTGGTGGGCGGTCACTCCGAGCTCGGCGGCGAGCGTGCGGGCGGCGGCGGTGCTGTCGGGGCGGCGACCGGCGACGGTCAGCTCGGTCACCCCCGACTCGACCAGGGCGAGCAGCGCCGCGAGCCCGGTGCCGCCGGCCCCGACCAGCAGCGCCCGCCGGAGGCCGGTGACGCCGGCGGCCCGCAGTGCTCCGGCGACCCCGTCGACGTCGGTGTTCTCCGCCGCCCAGCCGCTCTCCGTGCGGACCAGCGTGTTGGCGACCCCCAGCCGGCGGACCCGAATGCTGACCGTGTCGGCGACGGCGGCCGCCACCGGTTTGCCCGGCATCGTGACGCTGAAGCCGATCCACTCCGGACCGGCGCCCCGCACCAGGGGGGTCAACCCGGCGCCGTCCGGGCCTATGTCGATCGCGTCGTAGGTCCAGCCGTCCAGCCCCGAGGCCCGGTAGGCGGCGCGGTGCAGCGCCGGGGACAGCGAGTGGCCGACGGGTGACCCGAGGACGGCCGCGCGCCGCGGGTC
>JBQGEH010000790.1:0-3428 GCA_052039515.1 Nakamurella sp.
ACCAGGACGGCGCGCTCCGACTCCCGTGGCTCGGGCTGGGGGGACCGCGGCATGGGCGGATCCTCCCACGGGGGCCGGGGCCCACCACGGGGTAGAACACTCCCGACCGTGAAAGCGCCGCGGCCGGACGATCCAGGAGGACGGCATGAGCGAATCGGTCGAGCAGCGCAAGGCGGAGTCGGCGAAGGGCGCCGCGGACAACTCCCAGGTCGGGGTGGACGGCGACGACCCGAGCCACGCCGACACCCGGGACGACGGCGACACTCCTGCGGACGGCGGCGGCGAGGACTGACCCGCCCGGTCAGGCGGGGGGCGCCTGGTTGGCCGACGACACCGCCCGGGCCAGTGCGTCCAGCAGCGGCGGCACGTCGTCGGCCGCCACCACCGCCTGCACCAGCGTGAAGCGGTCGGGGTGGGCGTCGGCGTCGGCGAGCGCGGCGTCCAGCTCGTCCGGGGTGGTCACCCGGACGCCGTGGGCATCCCCGCCCACCCCCATCGCGGCCGGCAGCGCCGACCAGTCGACCCGCGGGATGTCGTTGTACGCCGCGGTCGGGCCGTGGATGGCGCGCTCCACGGTGTAGCCGTCGTTGTCGACCACCACCACGACCATCGGCAACCGGTAGCGGGCGAACGAGGCCAGCTCCGACAGCGTCATCTGCGCGGCGCCGTCCCCGATGAGCAGCACCCCGCGCCGGCCGGGGACGGCCAGCACGGCCCCCATCGCGGCGGGCAGCGTGTAGCCGATCGACGCCCACATCGGCTGCCCGATGAACGTCACCCCGTGCGGCAGCCGGTGGGTGGCCATCCCGTAGAACGACGTCCCCTGGTCGGCGACCACGATGTCGCCGTCGCGGACGAACGCCGCGGTGCGGTCCCACAGCACCCGCTGGGTCAGAGTCGCGGCACCGTCGACCGGGGTGGCCGCGGCCGCAGGCTCCGCCGGGACGCGCACCGGCCGAGGGGTTTTCGCCGCCACCAGCCCGGTCAGCGCCCGCAGCGCCGCCGGCAGCGTCACCGGGGCGAACAGCTCGTCGGCGACGCTGGCGATCGCGGCGCCGCGCTCGATGGTGCGTTCCCGGGTGATGCGCTGGGTGAACAGGCCGCTGTTGAGGTCGGAGAACTGCACGCCGGCGACGACCAGCGCACCGGCGTCCTCGACGGCCGCACGCACCTCGGGTGCGCTGAACCGGCCGGTGTACACGCCGAGGAACGACGGGTCGCTCTCGTCGTGCAGGCTCTTGCCCCACAGCGACGTGGCGTGCCGCAGCGGCCCGGCCGAGACGAGCCCGGCGAACGCCGCCGCGCCGCCCGTCCGGTGCACGAGAACCCCGCCGAGCACGCTGATGTCGTCCACCGGCAACGGATCGAGCAGGCGGGCGGCGGCCGCGATGAACGCCGCCAGCGCCGCCGGGTCGGTGGTGTCGACGTGCGGCGGCAACGCGTCGGCCGGCGGCGTGGCGGGGGCCCGGGCCACGTCCACCGGCAGCAGCAGGTAGCCGGGCAGCCGCTGGTCGCGGGCGGCGGTGAGCACCCGGTCGATCTCGGTGGTGGCGTTGTCGGCGGTCAGCGAGGCGCGGGCGCAGGTCACCCCCGCGTGCAGGTCCAGGAAGTGGGTGAAGACCCCGTCGCCGAGCGAGTGGTGCACGATGCGGTGCGCGGCCTGCGCCGTGGTGGCGGGCGCCCCGACGATCTCGACGACGGGGACGTGCTCGGCGAAGCTGCCGGCCAGCGCGTTGATCGCGCTGAGCTCACCGACCCCGAAGGTGGTGCACACCGCGGCCATCCCACGGAGCCGCCCGTAGCCGTCGGCGGCGTAGGCGGCGTTGAGTTCGTTGGTGCAGCCGGTCCAGGTCAGCCCGCGGTGGGCGACCACCTGGTCCAGCAGGGCGAGGGTGAAGTCGCCGGGCACCCCGAACGCCCGGTCGATGCCGACCTCGACGAGCCGGTCCATCAGGTAGTCGGCCACCGTGTACGACGACGGGACGGCGCCGAGATCGTGAGGTACGGACACAGCCACTCCAGACTCGATCGGCGGATGAGGGCACTGCGCCGTTGCCGGCGGCATCCTGCGACCGTAACGGTCGCCCGCAACGGGCGGCGCGGAACCTGCAGGGTGCGGTGACGGCGGGGGTCACCGCCCCCGCCGGCTGTGCGGAGCCGCCGTCACTCCGCCGGGCGAGACAGACCCGATCTCCGCAACGCCGCGTCGATGAGGCGTCGATCGTCGGGCCAGTCGAACCGCGGCTGCACGGGGGGCAGGCTGGCGATGCCGTGCAGTTGGATCCACAGCCCCACGGCCGCGTCCCAGGCTTCGGGGGAGTGCGGGTCGAGATCGAGGATGGAGGCGACACCGGTGGTGAGTCGGGCGAAGTCGGCGCGGGCGGCGTCCCCGGCGCTGGGCACGGGTGACGGCGACGTCCTGGCGAAGAGCACCCGGTACAGGCCCCAGTGCTGCCGAGCGAACCCGACGTAGGCGTCGGCGAAACCGGCGACCTGTGCCCGCAGGGAAGCCGCCGGGTCGACGCCGGCCGAGATGGCTGCGGTGTAGACGGACCAGGCGCCGGCGACGACCTGTCGGCAGATGTCGTCGACCCCGCTGAAGTGGTCGTAGATGGACGGTGTCGCGATGCCCACCCGACGCGCGATCTCGCTGAGGCTGACACGGGCTTCGTCCCCGGTCTCCTCGATGATGTCCTGCGCTGCCCGAACGATGTCGTGAGCGAGCCGGCGGCCGTGGCCGCGGGGGTTGCGGCGCCTCTTCTGGGTCGGACCGGTGGTCGCGCTCACGGACACCCCCGGCAGCCTGCGACCGGCCGAGAGGATCCGGTCGGGGGTCGGCGTGCCGCTGGGCGGGCCGTGAGGCGCGAGCGCCGCCCGGGACATCGGTCGACGGTGATCGCGACGGTGTACCTCCTCGGTCTCCCTCCACGGTATCGCCGTCGCACGGCGGCGCCGGACCGTCGGCGGATGTCCGGCTGTCGGAGCCCGTGCCGGCGGGTCGGCGAGACCACGCCGTGACCACCATGTCAGCCGACCCGGCCGCTTCCAACCCCGCGGACCAGCCGTGCCCTTCCGAGGACGACATTCCTAACCTAAAGTCCCTTCGGTTGGGTGGACCGGGCGTACCCGGTCCGGGGACCGAGTGGACAGGGGAACCCGGTGGGAAGAGTGGGCCAGCCGCGCCTCGAAGTGCTCCGCGTCGAGGACGTGTACGCCCTCCCGACCACGGTCCCCGGTCTGCTACCGGAGTTCGACCGGACATCGATACCGGCACGGTCGGACCGGCTGCGGCCACGACGCGCGGAACTGGGCGACACCGCCGCTTCGGTGCTCAACTTCCGGCAGACCGACGGGTACGCCACGGTGGGCGGTGAGTGGAGCGCCGGGGTGTCCAGTGAGGCGGCCACGCTGGAGGGATGGATCCGGAC
>JBQGEH010000791.1:0-8588 GCA_052039515.1 Nakamurella sp.
CGGCTCGCCTCGCCCGAGATCGGCGGCCAACCGCTGCGCGGCTACCTCACCGGCAGCCTGGACCTGGTGGTCCGGCTGCCCGGGCCGCGCTACCTGGTCGCCGACTACAAGACCAACTGGCTCGGCGAGGGCCCCGACACCCCACTCACCGCCTGGCACTACCGGCCCGAGGCGCTGGACCGCGTGATGGCGCAGTCCGACTACCCCCTGCAGGCGATGCTCTACGGCGTGGCCCTGCACCGGTTCCTGCGGTGGCGGCAACCCGGATACCGCCCCGAGGACCACCTCGGCGGGGTGCTGTACCTCTACGTCCGGGGGATGTGCGGTCCGGACACCCCGGTGACGGCCGGTCGGGTCGGTGGCGTGTTCGGTTGGCGGCCACCCGCAGCGCTGGTCGTCGCCCTGTCCGACCTGCTCGACGGAGCGGGTGATCCCCGGTGACCCGGCCTCCGGTGCCCGCCGTCGACATGGTGCCCGCCGAGCCCGGCCCCGCTCCCGTGTCCAGGGACGGTCGCGACGTCGACCCGTGGGACGCCACCGTCGCGGTCGGCGCGACCGGGCTGCTCGGCACCTTCAACACCGCCGGAGTGCTCACCGCCGCCGACGTCCACGTCGCCACCGCCGTCGGCCGGCTGGGCGGCGAGACCGACGAGACGGTGCTGCTCGCCGTCGCGCTGGCGGTCCGCGGGTTGCGGCAGGGGTCGGTGTGCATCGACCTCGGAGAACAGCTGCGGATCGACCCCACCCTGCCCTGGCCCGACCTCGTCGACTGGTACGAGACCGTGCAGGCCAGCGTGCTGACCACCGGGAACGGCCCGCTCCGGTGGGATCTGGACCTGCTCTACCTCGACCGCTACTGGCGGCAGGAGGTCCAGGTCTGCTTCGACCTGCTCGACCGGGCCGCGCAGCCACCCCCGCCCGTCGACGCCGACCGGTTGACCGCCGCCCTCGCCCGGCTCTTCCCCGAGCCCTCCGAGCAGCGCCGGGCCGCGGAGACGGCGGCCCGGCGGTGGACCACCGTCCTCGGCGGCGGTCCCGGCACCGGCAAGACGACCACCATCGCGCGGCTGCTCGCCGTGCTCGCCGACCAACCCGGCCCCGCCCCCCGCATCGCGCTCGCCGCGCCGACCGGGAAGGCCGCCGCCCGGATGCAGGAGGCGGTCCAGGACGTCCAGACCCGGTTCGCGGCCGCCGACCGGGACCGGCTCGGCACCGTGACCGCCTCGACGCTGCACCGGCTGCTCGGCAGCCGGCCCGGCTCGGCCCTCGGCAGCCGCTTCGCCCACCACCGGCACAACCGGCTGCCCTACGACATCGTCGTCATCGACGAGACCTCGATGGTGTCGCTGACGATGATGGCCCGGCTGCTGGAGGCGGTCCGGCCGCAGACCCGGCTGGTCCTCGTCGGCGACCCCGACCAGCTGGCCTCCGTCGAGGCCGGCGCGGTGCTCGCCGACCTCGTCGCCGGGTTGACCCTGCGCGAGCAGCGCACGCCGGCCGCCGCCGTGGCCCAGCCCGGCAGCGGCGTCGTGCTGCTGACCCACATCCACCGCTTCGGCGGGGCCATCGCCGAGCTCGCCCAGGCCGTCCGCGCCGGCGACGCCGACGAGGCGCTGGACATCCTGGTCGGCGAGCACGACGACGTGTCGTTCCTCGACCCCGACGCCGGCGACGACCTCGACGACGTCCGCCACGACGTGGTCACCGCGGCCGCCGCGCTGCGCGAGGCCGCCGCCGACGGCGACGCCGCCCACGCCCTGGACGCGCTCGATCGGCACCGCGTGCTGTGCGCGCACCGGACCGGCCCCTACGGGGTCGAGGGCTGGAGCCGCCGCATCGAGGGCTGGCTCGCGGCGTCCCGGGCGGTCGCCCACCAGGCCGAGTGGTACCTCGGGCGACCGGTGCTGGTCACCGCGAACGACCACCTGCTCGGCCTGTACAACGGCGACGCCGGGGTGGTGATCGCCGCCGCGGGGGAGGACGGGCCGACCGGTGAGCTCCGGGTGGCGTTCCGCCGGCACGGCGGCGTCGTCACCTTCGCACCCAGCCGGCTCGCCGGCCTGCAGACCGTGCACGCCATGACCGTCCACCGCAGCCAGGGCAGCCAGTTCGACCGGGTGACGCTGGTGCTGCCGGAGCCCGACTCCCCGCTGCTGACCCGCGAGATGCTCTACACCGCGCTGACCCGGGCCCGCGGACACGTGCGGCTGCTCGGCACCGAGGAGGCGTTCCGGGAGGCCATCGACCGGCGGGCCGCCCGCGCGTCCGGACTGCGGGAGCGGCGGGCGGCCGGCCGCTGACCCGGGCTGCGACGGCGGCTGCTCCCGTCGAGGCGGTGAGGTCCACGCCCGCGCATCCGCGACCCCGGGTCCACCGATCGGGGGAGCCGGCGTCCACCACCGGTCCCGGCAGCCGGCCGATGCCGGACGGACCCCGACCGGACGACGCTGGATCCATCGCCGGAACCGCCGGCGGCCCGGATCAAGGAGTCGGTCATGCTGCACCTCGTCGTCGCCCTCGCGTTCTTCGTCGCCATCGGCGCCGTCGTCGGGCTCGTCGCCCGGCTGATCACCTTCGACCGCTTCCGGTTGTCGCTGCCGAAGACCGTCGCGCTGGGCACTCTCGGTGCCGTGGTCGGCGCCGTCGCCCAGTGGTTCGTGCTCACCCCCGAGGCCCGCGACACCCAGTCCGGCACCGCCTGGTTCGCCGCGGTGCTCGGCGCCGTCGCCACGATGGCGCTCTACCGCACCTGGTTCCCGGCCACCACCGCGAAGCGTCACCCGGCGGCCTGACCGGCCCGTCGGCGGTCACCCGGCCGGGGAGGTGTGGGCCCCGGCCCGGCCGCGCATCATGGATCGAGCCGCAGGAGAGGACACCGCGATGGGATTCCTGGAACCGGCCGCCGAGGACGCCCCCGACGTCGCCGAGCTCTACGCGCACGATCGCGCCACCACCGGCCACGTCGCCAACTACACCCGCACCTTCTCGCTCCGCCCGGCCGTCTACACCGCCTGGGAGGAGCTCAACGGTGCCGTCAAGGCGGGTGCCGATCCGCGGGTCTACCGCGTCGCCACCCTTGCGGCCGCCCGCCGGCTGCGGTCCAGCTACTGCGCGCTGGCCCACGGCGCCCGGCTCGTCGCCGAGGACTCCGACGACACCGTCCGCACCCTCGCCGGCAATCCGCAGGGCTGGGACCGGCTGTCTCCCGTCGACGCCGCGGTGGCCCGGCTCGCCGACAAGGTCGTCGCCGACGCCCCCGGCATGACCGACGCCGACCTCGCCGAACTCCGCGAGCTCGGGTTCGACGACGGGCAACTGCTCGACGTCATCGTCACCGCCGCCGCCCGCTGCTTCTTCTCCACCGTCCTGGACGCCACCGGCACCCTGCCCGACCACGACATCGCCGCCGACCTGTCCGCCGAGACCCGGCGGGCGCTCACCGTCGGACGGCCGATCGACCCCGCCTGACCGGACCGGGGCGCCCAGTGGGTACCTCCACTCCCGGTGCCCGCGCTGCGGGCGCCGCGACACGAGAGGCGGCCCACCGTGGTCAGAGCATTCGGATTCCGTTCCTTCGGCGGCCCGGAGGTGGGCGAGTTCGTCGACGTCGACGCCCCCACGCCACTGCCCGGCGAGCTGCTCGTCGAGGTCCGCGCGGCGGGCGTCAACCCGGTGGACTGGAAGGTCCGCACCGGCGACTTCCCGGCCCCCGAGCCGGTGCGTTTCCCCCTCGTCCTGGGCTTCGAGGTGAGCGGTGTCGTCCGGGAGGTCGGGGGTGACGTCGAGGGCTTCGCCGTCGGTGACGAGGTGTTCGGCATGGTCGCACCGGGCTCCGGCGGCTACACCGAGCTGACCGCGGTCACCTCGACGATCGCGGCGCGCAAACCCGTCCAGGTGTCCTTCACCGACGCCGCCACGCTGACCGTCGCCGCCGCCACCGCGTACGACGGCGTCGAGCAGCTCGGACTGACCGAGGGCCAGGTGCTGCTGATCAACGGGGCCAGCGGCGGGGTCGGTGTGGCCGCCGCCCAGATCGCCCGTGACCGGGGCATCGCCGTCGTCGGCATCGCCGGCCCGGACAAGCAGCCGCTCCTCGAGTCGCTCGGCGCCGTCTTCGTCCCGTACGGCGACGGGGTGGCCGACCGGGTCGCGGCGGTCATGCCGGCCGTCGACGCGATCTTCGACCTGGCCGGCGGGGACGGTCTCCGCGCTGTCGCGCCGCTGCTCGCCGACCGGACGAAGCTCATCACCGCCGGCGACCCCGACACCGCGGCCGACCTCGGCGGCCACGACATGGAACGGGTGCAGAGCCGCGCGGTGCTGGAGACCGTCGCGCAGCTCGTCGCCGACGGCAAGCTCGACCCCCACGTCACCGATGTCGTCCCGTTCGACAAGGCCGCCGACGCGCTGGCCGCCGTCGAGGTCGGGCACGCCCGCGGCAAGATCGTCATCGCCGTGAGCTGACACCGGCATCCCCCCGCCGGTTTCGGGGTGGAAGTGCCCGCTCAGCGATCACTTTCACCCCGAAACCTGCACGTGCCGGGCCCCGACCCGGCCGGTAGCGTCGCCGTCCGCCCCCGAACCGAAGGACTGTCTCCGTGACCCACCCGTCCGACCGCTACGACTTCCGGCCCACCGGCGGCGCCGTCCCGACCCCGCAGGCCGATCCGGCCGCGATGATCGTCGGCGACCGGTACCGCATCACCGTGCTGACGCCGGGCCTGGTGCGGCTGGAATGGTCCGCGAACGGCACCTTCGAGGACCGCGCGTCCACGCTCGCGCAGCACCGCGACCTGCCCGTCCCGTCGTTCACCGTCACCGAGACCGACGCCGCCCTCGAGGTGGTCAGCGACCGCTTCCACCTCGTCTACGACCGCGGGCCGTTCACCGCCGCCGGGCTGTCGCTGCAGGTGCGCGGCAACACCACGACCTACCACTCGGTGTGGCGGTACGGCGAGCCGGTGCCCGACCTGCGTGGCACCGCCCGCACCCTGGACAACGTCGACGGCCGACTCCCGCTGGAACCGGGCGTGGTCTCCCGCCGCGGGTTCGCCGCCCTCGACGACTCCCACTCGATGGTCTTCACCGACGACGGCTGGGTCGAGCCGCGCACCGGCGACGACCTCGACCTGTACGTCTTCGCCTACGGCCTGGACCACACGGAGGCGGTGCAGGCGTTCTACGCCCTCTCCGGCGGCCAACCGGTACTGCCGCGATGGGCGCTGGGCAACTGGTGGAGCCGCTACTACCCGTACAGCGCCGACGAGTACCTGGCCCTGCACGACCGCTTCGCCGCCGAGCACCTGCCGTTCTCCGTCGCCGTCATCGACATGGACTGGCACCGCGTCGAGGACGTCCCGGAGATCCACGGCAGCGGCTGGACCGGCTACTCGTGGAACCGGTCGCTGTTCCCCGACCCGGAGGCGTTCCTCGCCGAGCTGCACCGCCGCGGCCTGCGCACCACCCTGAACGTGCACCCCGCCGACGGGGTCCGCGCCTACGAGGACGCCTACCCGGCGATGGCCGCCGCACTCGGCCGCGACGCCGACGAAGAGGCGCCGATCGCCTTCGACGTCACCGACCGCGACTTCATGGCCGCCTACTTCGACGTGCTGCACCGCGGTCTGGAACGGCAGGGCGTGGACTTCTGGTGGCTGGACTGGCAGTCCGGCCCGTACTCCCGGCGCGCCGGCATCGACCCGCTGTGGATGCTCAACCACTTCCACTACCTGGCCGCGGCGCACGACGGCGGGCGGCCGCTCACCTTCTCCCGCTACGCCGGGCCCGGCAGCCACCGCTATCCGGTCGGCTTCTCCGGCGACACGGTCATCTCGTGGGCGTCGCTGGACTTCCAGCCCGAGTTCACCGCGACCGCGTCCAACATCGGCTACGGCTGGTGGAGCCACGACATCGGCGGCCACTTCCAGGGCGTGTACGACCCCGAGCTGTTGCTGCGCTGGACGCAGCTGGGCGTGTTCTCGCCGATCCTGCGGTTGCACTCGGCCCGCAACCCGTTCGTCGTCAAAGAGCCGTGGGCCTACGGCGCCGACGTGCGGGAGGCGCTCGGCGAGGCGCTGCGGCTGCGGCACCGGCTGGTGCCGTACCTGCACACGATGAACCACCGGGCCGCCACCGACGGCCTCCCGCTGGTCCGGCCGATGTACCACCTGCACCCCGGCGAGGACGCGGCGTACCGGGTGCCGAACCAGTTCGCGTTCGGCTCCGCGCTGGTCGTCGCGCCGATCACCAGCCCGACCGACGAGGTCACCCGGGTCGGGTCGGTGCGCGCGTGGCTGCCGGCCGGCGTCTGGGTCGACCTCCTGACCGGTGTCGCCTACGACGGCGGACGCGAGGTGCGGCTGCACCGCGACGGCCACTCGATCCCGGTGCTGGTCCGAGCGGGCGGGATCGTGCCGCTGGCCGCCCCCACGGAGACCGACGCGACGGTGAACCCGGCCGCGTTGGAGATCGTCGTCGCGCCGGGCGCCGACGGTGACTTCACCCTCGTCGAGGACGACGGCACCGGCGCCGACCCGGCCGCCATCCCGACCGTGCGGACCCGGATCACCTGGGAGCAGGCGACCGGCACCCTCACGGTGCACCCCGCCGAGGGGGCCGTGGACGCCGTCCCGGCCACCCGGAGCTGGACGGTCACCCTGCTCGGCGTCACCGATCCCGGCGAGGTCACGGTGTCCGGGTCCGCGGTCGCGGTGACGTCCGCCGGGGACCGCAGCAGCGTCGAGGTCGCCGACGTCGGAGTCGGGGAGACCGTGGCGGTCGTCTTCGGTGGCGGCCACGAGCCGTCCACCAGCGACGTCGAGGGGCGGCTGTTCCAGCTGCTGATGCGGGCCCACTGGGGGTTGGACGACAAGGCCGACCTGTGGCGGCGGCTGTCCGCGGGACCGCCGGCGGCGGTGCTGACCGAGTTCGCGGCCCGCGGTGTGCCGGAATCGCTGCAGGCGGCGGTCGCCGAGCTGCTCACCGCCAGCAGCTGACGTCCGGTCAGGCGAAGCGGCGGCCGGACTTCTTCGGCTCGAACGCGGCGGCGAGCATCCGCGGGTCGAGGCCGGGCACCGGGCGTCCGGTGGCGTAGCGGTACAGCATGGCGCGGGCGTACTGCCCGACCGCGGCGAACGCGATGCTCAGCACGACGAGGGCGATCAACGCGACCGCGGTCAGCACGATGCCCAACGCCGCCGCGCCACCGCCCCGGGTGATGAGCGCGAACCCGCCGAACAGCGCGAGCACCGGGACGATCAGGAACGCGAGCTGGATGAGTCCCCAGCGCAGCGTCGACCGCAGGCCGAGGCCCCAGGTCTGCTTGATCAGCGCGGACGACCGCTTGACCGCGTCGACCGGCCCGACGTTCTCAGCGACCACCACCGGCACCGCGAGGAACGTCGCGATGCTCCAGGCGACGCCGCCGAGGAAGCCGATGATGCCGCCCAGGAAGCCGGCGCGCTCCTGCACGGCGCGGATGATGGTGCCGACCACGGTGGTCAGTGCCGCCCAGCCGAGGATCTTGCCGAGTCGGCCGCGGGCCGCGGTGATCGTGCTCTTGACGGTGGGGTCGCCACCGTCGGCCCGCTCGTTGGCGCCGAACACCAGCGCGGCCTGGAAGAAGATGGCGATCGCGCTGGCCACGAACCCGCCGATGATCGCACCGACGTAGATCCACGCCTTGGCCGCGCCCTCGCTGCCGTGCGAGACCATCACCAGCACGCCGGGGATGAAGAAGATCGCCATCGCGATCGCCCCGCCGACGGCGGCCATCACCGGCAGCAGCAGCAGCGACCGGTCGGTCTTGAGCATCGCCCAGCACGACCGCAGCAGGTCCTTGCCGCTGACCGGACCGTCCAGGCCGCCGTGGGCCCCGAACGGCTGGGACGCACCGGTGCCCTGCGGGTATCCGGATGCGGGGTACGCACCGGTGCCCTGCGGGTACCCGGGTGCCGGGTACGGCTGGCCACCGGGCGGCGGGTAGCCGTAGCCGGGCTGCGGCTGGGACGGACGCGGTGGCTGCTCGCCGGGGTAGGTCATGACGCTCCTCGTCACCGAGGGGGCCTGGTGTCCCGGGGGTCGGTGATCCGTGATCATTCTGACCCGGCGGCGCCTCGTTCGGGCGGGTTTCGCCAGGTCAGTACGTCAGAGGGGTCAGGCCGGGGTCTCGATCCGACGGGGGATGAACGCGACCGCCAGTCCCATCAGCACGGTGAGCACGGCCCCGACGAGGAACACCTGGTGGGCCGCCGTGCTCATCGCCGCCGCCGTCGGGTTGTCGCTGCCGCCGAGGCTCGCGTTGGCGATCGCGCCGAACAGGGCGACGCCGACCGCGCTGCCGACGGAGCGGGAGAACATGTTCGTCCCGGTGACCACGCCGCGGTCGGTCCAGCCGACACTGGACTGCGCGGCGATCAGCGACGGGCTCGCGACGAGGCCCATGCCGAGGCCGACGACGAAGCAGTACAGCCCGACCTGCCAGACCGACGAGCCGAGCCCGAGCGTCGCGGTCAGCGCCGCACCCGCGACCACCAGCACGGAGCCGATCAACGCGGTGTTGCGGAACCCGATCCGCAGGTAGAGCCGCC
>JBQGEH010000792.1:0-2203 GCA_052039515.1 Nakamurella sp.
CGGGACCGGTGTCGGCCGGCGCCTCGGCGACCGGTTCGGGGGCCTGGACGACGTAGACGGTGTCGCCGGGCTTGACGTACTGGAGCCGCCGCTTGGCTTCGGCTGCGATGTAGCCGGGGTCGGCGAGCGCAGCCTGCTGGATCTCCAGCTCCGCGATGCGCTGATCGAGCTGGTGCTGCCGCTCGACGGCCGCGGCCAGGTCGGCCCGCTGCGCGAGGTAGGTCCGCAGCGGATAGGCCAGGGACAGGGCGACGACGGCGAGGACGGCGACGAGGACGGCCAGCTGCCGGGTCAGCCGGGAACCCGTCGGCCCGGACCGGCCGGCGAGCGGGGTGGCGCCGTCGGCGCCGGTGGTGGTGCGGGTGCGCCGCCCGGGTCCGGTCGTGGGTGGACCGGACCGGGTGGAGCGCCGCCCGCGGGGCACCCCCGCCCGGTCGGGGCGGGAGGTGCGGCGCGGGCGGCGACTCGACGGTGACGTCATGCTGCGGTGGTTCTACTTCCAATACCGACCTGCGGGGTCATGCGGGGTGGGGCTCAGCTGCCGGCGGTGAACCGCGGGAAGGCCAGTTCGCCCATGTACACGGCGGCGTCGTTGAGGTTGTCCTCGATGCGCAGCAGCTGGTTGTACTTGGCGACGCGCTCGGACCGGGCCGGGGCGCCGGTCTTGATCTGTCCGGACGAGGTCGCCACGTCGAGGTCGGCGATGGTGGTGTCCTCGGTCTCGCCGGAGCGGTGGCTCATCATGCAGCGGTAGCCGTTGGTCTGGGCCAGCGACACCGCGTCCAGGGTCTCGGTGAGGGTGCCGATCTGGTTGACCTTGACCAGCAGCGCGTTGGCGGCGCGCAGCCCGATGCCGCGCTCGAGCCGCTCGGGGTTGGTGACGAACAGGTCGTCGCCGACGATCTGGATCTTGCTGCCCAGCTGCGCGGTCAGCTCGACCCAGCCGTCCCAGTCGTCCTCCGACAGCGGGTCCTCGATGGAGACGATCGGGTAGTCGGCGACCAACGCGGCGTAGAAGGCGATCATCTCGGCCGGGCTGTGCGCCTTGCCCTCGAACTGGTAGCTGCCCTCGCTGTGGAACTCGGTGGCCGCGACGTCCAGCGCGACGGCGATGTCCTTGCCGGGGGTGAAGCCGGCCTGCGAGATGGCTTCGAGGATGAGGTCCAGCGCGGCCCGGCTGGAGGCCAGCGCCGGGGCGAAGCCGCCCTCGTCGCCGAGTCCGGTGGAGAAGCCCTGCTTCTTCAGCACCGACTTGAGGGTGTGGTAGACCTCGGCGCCCCAGCGCAGCGACTCCTTGAACGTCTCCGCGCCGATCGGTGCGATCATGAACTCCTGGCAGTCCACGCCGGAGTCGGCGTGGGCGCCGCCGTTGATGATGTTCATCATCGGGACCGGCAGGATGTGCGCGTTCGGGCCGCCGATGTAGCGGAAGAGCTCCAGGTCGGCGGAGTCGGCGGCGGCCTTGGCCACCGCGAGGGAGACGCCGAGCAGGGCGTTGGCGCCGAGCCGGGACTTGTCGGGGGTGCCGTCCAGATCGATCAGCTTCTGGTCGATGTTGCGCTGCTCGACGGCGTCCATGCCGATGAGCTCCGGACCGATCTCGTCGATGATCCCGTCGACGGCCTTCTGCACACCCTTGCCGAGGTAGCGGCCCTTGTCGCCGTCACGGAGCTCGACGGCCTCGTGCTCACCGGTGGAGGCGCCCGACGGAACCGCCGCGCGGGCCAGCGTGCCGTCTTCCAGCTCGACCTCGACCTCGACCGTCGGGTTGCCCCGGGAGTCGAGGATTTCGCGTGCTTCGATCAGTTCGATGGCCGCCACGGCGATCCCTTCGTCAGACGTTGATGGTTCTGCGGAACAGCTTTTCACGGACGGCAGCGGGAGGCTCGCGCAGCGGCGGGACGCACCGCGTGCCGGACGGACCCGGCCGTCGCGGGGCACCGCGCCGAGCCCCGGGACAGCCTAGCCAGGCCCCGCCCCACCGCCCGGTCCGGACGCGCGGCCCGTCGCGCCGCCCCGGGAACGCACCGGAGGCCGGCCTCCGCGGCATCGAACGCATCCGATACGTTCGGCGCGACCGCACCGACGCCCGTCGCCGGGCGCACCTCCACCGGCCCGCCCTCCGGAGCCCCCGTGATCGACGATCTGGTCTGCGTCATCCCGTCCTTCGGGAAGGTGGGTCTGACGCGCGACGTGGTGGCCG
>JBQGEH010000793.1:0-2498 GCA_052039515.1 Nakamurella sp.
CCCATGAAGCCGCCGTGGTGGCTGGGGAAGACGGTGGCGCCGACGCCCAGCGCGGCGGCCAGCGCCCGGCCCGCCCGGGCCGCGAGCTGCTCACCGCTCTCCGCGCCGACCGCGACCACGATCCCGGTGGGCGCCGCCCGCAGCGCGTCCAGGGCGGGGCGGTAGCCGCAGTTGGTGAGCAGGTTCTGGCCCAGCAGCACGTCGTCGCGGGAGCCGTCGTCGGTGGTCGGCAGCCCGAACACCGCGGGGTCGGGGCCGGGGGCGGACGCGGCCCCGTCCGGGAAGGGCCCGGCCCACTGGGTGAGCAGGATGAACTTGGCCATCGCCGGGCCCATCCCGGACGAGCGGTAGGTGGCGGCCACGTCGTGCACCACGGCCAGCGCCTGTTCCCGGTCGGGCAGCAGCTCCACCAGCGGCGGCTCGTGCGCGACCAGGGTGCGGACCGCGTCGGGGTGCGCGGTGACCAGGGCCAGCGCGTTGATCGCGCCGCCGCTGGTGGCGAACACGTCGACCGGGCCGCCGCCGAGGTCGGCGACGATCGCGGCCAGGTCGGCGGCGTGGTCCTCCGGCGTCGACTCCGTCGACGGGTCCTCGCGCACGCTGCGGCCGGCGCCGCGCGGGTCGTAGGTGACGACCGTGCGGTCGTTGAACAGCCCGGCCAGCGTGCCGAAGCCGCGGGCGTCCATCGGGGAACCGAACATCAGCAGCGGCACGTCTCCCGGGCCGGCGTCGCCGTGCACGTCGTAGGTGATCGTCGCGCCGGGCACGTCGAGGGTGTGGGACCGGGTCATCGTCACTCCGGAGGTCGGGGGAGCCAGCGGCCCGATTCTGCCGCACCCACCGGCACCTAGGCTCCCGGAGGATGGAGCTCGAGTTCACCGGCGAGATCGTCGAGTGGCGCGGCCCGGCGCCGTACCTGTTCGTCCGGACGCCGCCCGGCCCGGCCGCCGACATCGAGGCCGTGGCGCGGGACGTCACCTACGGCTGGGGCGCGATCCCGGCCACGGTCACCCTCGGCGGCACCACCTTCACCACCTCGCTGTTCCCGCGGGACGGTACCTACCTGGTGCCGGTCAAGGTGGCGGTGCAGCGGGCGGAGGGCGTCGGCGAGGGCGACGTCGTCGCCGTCCAGCTGCGTCTGGGCCGCTGACCGTGCCCTAGGGTCGACCGTTGTGAACAGCGTGAACGACCTCGTCCGCATCGCGTCCGGGAAGGTCCGTGACCTGTACGCGGTGGACGACGAGCTGCTGCTGATGGTGGCCAGCGACCGGATCAGCGCCTACGACCACGTGCTGCCGACGCCGATCCCGGACAAGGGCCGCATCCTCACCGCGATGAGCGTGTTCTGGTTCGAGCTGCTCGCCCCGACCGTCGCCCACCACGTGGTCGCCGTCGACGACCCGCGCATCCCCGACGACGTCCGGGGCCGGGCGATGCTGGTGCGCCGGCTGGACATGGTGCCGGTGGAGTGCGTGGCCCGCGGCTACCTCACCGGGTCGGGGCTGGCCGACTACCGGCGGACCGGTGCGGTCTGCGGGGTGGCGCTGCCCGGCGGCCTGGTCGAGTCGTCCGCGCTGCCGGAGCCGATCTTCACCCCGGCGACCAAGGCCGACCTCGGCGACCACGACGAGAACGTCGACTTCGCCACCGTCGCCGCACAGGTGGGGGAGGATCTCGCCGCCGAGCTGCGCGACAGCACGCTGCGGATCTACGCCACCGCCGCCGCGCACGCCGCCGGTCGCGGCATCATCCTGGCCGACACCAAGTTCGAGTTCGGGCACCGCGACGGAGTTCTCGTGCTGGGCGACGAGGTGCTGACCCCGGACTCGTCGCGCTTCTGGCCGGCCGAGGGCTACGCGCCGGGCCGGGTGCAGCCGTCCTTCGACAAGCAGTACGTCCGCGACTGGCTGACCTCCGACGCGTCCGGATGGGACCGGGCCGCCGACACCCCGCCGCCGCCGCTGCCGTCCGACGTCGCGCTGGCGACCCGCGACCGCTACGTGGCCGCCTACGAGCAGATCTCGGGGTGCCGCTTCGACGACTGGATCGGCGGACCGGCTCAGCCGTAGACGGTGAAACGGACCCGGGGCATGTCGGCGTCCGGGCCGCCGGTGGCCTGCACGACCTGCGCGTGGGCCTGGTCCGCGACCGGGTCGTCGCTCAGCGCGGCCAGGTAGCGGCGGTGCTCGGTGAGCGAGGCGACCGCCGCCTCGACGCCGTCGGCGACGTCGACGTAGCGGTCGCCGTCGGGGTGGTTGACCGCCGTCCAGCGCACCCCGGACCACGGCGCCAGCCCGGCCGCGGTGAGCTCCGGGAAGATCCACTCGTTGGCGGCGTCGCCGACCGCGTCGACGACGGCCCGGCCGAGCGCCCGGTGGTCGGCGCTGTTCCACGCGCCGGGGAACCAGGTGTCGCCGAAGTGCATGGTGACCACGAGCTCCGGACGGTGCCGCCGGATCGCCGCGGCGAGGTCACGGCGCAGCGCCACCCCGTACTCG
>JBQGEH010000794.1:0-3226 GCA_052039515.1 Nakamurella sp.
GGCCGTGCGCACCCGGGCGAGCGTCTCCCCGGCCTCGGCACGCGCCCGCGCGGTGCCCACCGCGAGCACCGCGTCGAGGTACCCCGGGTCCGTCAGCAGTGCGGCCCGTCGGGACCGGATGGGAGCCAGCAGGGCGTCGACGGCGTCCACCACGAGCTCCTTCAACGCGCCGGCGCCGCGACCGCCGATCTCCGCGGCGACCGCTTCCGGTGACCGCCCGCTCGCCACCGCAGCCATCGTCACCAGAGCGGACACCTCCGGCCGGGTGTCCGGGTCGAAGGTGATGACCGGGTCGGAGTCGGTCTGGGCCCGGCGGATGGTCCGGGCGATCGCGTCGGTCTGTGCTCCGAGCGGCACCGTGTTGCCGCGGCTCTTGCTCATCTTCCGGCCGTCGGTGCCCAGCAGCAGCGGCGCGTCGGACAGCAGCGCCTCCGGCTCGTCGAAGGTGTGGCCGTAGCGCGCGTTGAACCGGCGGGCGATCACCCGGGTCTGCTCCAGGTGCGGCAGCTGGTCGCGTCCGACCGGCACGAGGGTGCCGCCGCAGCACAGGATGTCGGCCGCCTGGTGCACCGGGTAGGTCAGCAGCAGGGCGCTCAGCGGCCGCCCGGCGGTCTCGTCGAGCTCGGCCTTGACCGTCGGGTTGCGCTGCAGCTCGGCGACCGACACCACCGACAGGAACGGCAGCATCAGCTGGTTCAGCGCGGGCACCTCGGAGTGCGGGAAGATCGTCGACCGCTCGGGATCGATGCCGACCGCCAGGTAGTCCGCGACCAGGCCGCGGACGCGTTCCCGCAGTGGGCCGGGGTCGTCCCGGTCGGTGAGGACCTGGTAGTCGGCGATGACGAGGGTGACCGGAACGCCGAGATCCTGCAGCCGCACGCGGTTCTGCAGCGTCCCGACGAGGTGGCCCAGATGCAGCGGCCCGGTGGGGCGGTCACCGGTGAGGACACGGAAGGCGGTGGGGTCGGTGGCGAGGACGGTCTCGATCTCGGCGGATCGGTGACGGGCGCGGTCGAAGGACTGATCGGAGGACGCGACGGTGAGGGTCATGGGAGGGCTCCAGGGGGACGTGGTCGTCCACGGAGAGCCTGCGGAGCCGATGATGCGCATCGTCCGGACACCCGTGGGCGGCCGGAGGACAGGGGAGGTCGGGGACGCCTAGACGGTGTCCCACTGCCAGGAGGTGTTGCGCATGCCCGGGACGTTACTCCCGCCGGTCAGCCGGCGCCGCTGAATCCGTGCTGCCGCCACGCCTCGTAGATCACGATCGACGCGCTGTTGGCGAGGTTCAGCGAGCGCCGGCCGGGGATCATCGGGATTCGCACCCGATCGGTGACCTGCGGGGCGGCGAGGACGTCGGCCGGCAGCCCCACCGACTCCGGCCCGAAGAGCAGCACATCGCCCGGGCGGTAGTCGATGTCGGTGTAGCGCGTCTCGGCGTGCGCGGTGTAGGCGAACACCCGCTCCGGACGCAGAGCGGCCCAGGCCGTCTCGAGATCGGCGTGCACGCTGACATCGGCGAGGTCGTGGTAGTCCAAACCCGCCCGACGCAGTTTCGCGTCACTGAGGTCGAAGCCCAGGGGTTCCACCAGGTGCAGTTCGCAGCCGGTGACGGCGGACAACCGGATGGCGTTGCCGGTGTTCGGCGGGATCTCGGGATGGAAGAACACGACGCGGAACACCGCCCCACCCTACGGTCCGGCGCCGGGGTTGCCTGCCGCCGCTGAGGCACATCGCACACCGGCCGGTGCGTCCGCAGGTTGAGCTGGGCGGTCCGCGGCCCCCAGCATGGAGGGATGAGTTCCTCCCCCGCCTCGCCCCACACCCCGCCGCCGGCCGCCCCGCGGACAGACCGGAGCGGGCTCCCCCCGGTCCAGGAGACGGAGGGCCTCACGCTGCGGGCCGCCATCCGCAAGCTGGACGTCCGGACCCGGCCCGACCTCAAGCGGGCCATCCCGGCGTTGCTGGTGGCGATCCTCGCGTTCGTCGTCGGTTCCAACCTGGGTGGGTTGAAGCGGCAGGTCGACGCCGACGTCACGCTGTTCGGCTGGGTGCTCAACATCCCCGCCGGCTGGGTCGTCGTGCTCGTGCTGGGTCTGGCCGTCGTGTTCATCCTGTTCGGCGTGATGGCCGGCCGGGCGGTGGCGCGTGAGCTGTCCCGCGTGAGCACCGGACGGGCCGGCGTCGCCGCCGGCTCCGCCATCCGGCTGATCTGCCTGATCCTGACGTACCTCACCGTCGGGCTCGGGGTGCTGGCGCTGCTCAAGGTCGACCTGGGCAACCTGCTCGTCGGTGGCGCCGTGACCGGTGTGGTCGTCGGTATCGCCGCCCAGCAGACCCTGGGCAACTTCTTCGCCGGACTCGTGTTGTTCTTCGCCCGCCCCTACGTGCCCGGCCAGCGGGTCAAGGTGCACAGCGGCGGCCTGGGCGGTCCGTTCATCGGCGTCATCGTCGGGGCCGGCCTGCTGTACACGTTCATCGAGACCAAGGCGGGCGTGGTGAGCCTGCCCAACGCGGGCCTGCTGGCGTCGGCAATCGGGCCGCCCGGTGAGGACGACGACGCGGACGCCGAGCCCGCTGCCGACGACCGCGACGGCGTCGCCGCCGAGGCCGCCCCGGCCGAACGCGACGCCCGCTGACCGCCGGAGTGTGACTCCGCTCTCTCCGGTGCCCGCCGATGGCGCTGGATGGGCGCCGGTGCCGCAACCTGGGACGATGACCTCCGCGATGACCCGCCGCGTCTCCGCCGACATCGACCTGGACGTGCTCCGTCCGGGAACCCTCGTCTACCAGATCGCGGTGGCCGAACAGCCGGGGCTGACCGTCGACGAGGAGCTGACGCTCACCCTGGACGGCCGTCCGCTGCGCGCCACCGAGGTCGTCGGCGTGGCCGGGACCAGGTTCCACGTCGTGGAGCCGGGCGGGTCCGGGAAGCTGCTGCTGTCCTACCGGGCGACCGTCACCGGACGCGCCGCGGAACCGACGGTCGACGACGCGCAGCTCATCGAGTACCGGCGGCCCAGCCGCTACGCCGAGTCCGACACCCTGGCCGCGATCGCGACGCGGGAGTTCGGTCACCTGACCGAGCCGCAGGAGCTGCTAGCCGGTATCGCGTCGTGGGTCGGCGGGCACCTCAGCTACGTCTCCGGCAGCAGCGACCCGATCGACGGCGCGGTCGACACGTACCTGCTCGGTCAGGGCGTCTGCCGCGACTACGCCCACCTGG
>JBQGEH010000795.1:0-2043 GCA_052039515.1 Nakamurella sp.
GTGGTGCGGACCAAGCCCCCGGAGGGCTTCGTCAACTGGTCGGAGAAGACCTACGACCGGCTGGTCGCCGCCGAACCGGAGCCGCTGCAGTCGCACTTCGCGGTGACCAACGCGATGGTGCTGTCGGTCGTCGCCCGGCCCGGGGACGCGTTCGCGGCGATGCGGCACCTCATCGAGGATTCGCACGAACCCCGCGGACGGCAGCTGCGGCACGCGATCCGGGCGCTCGAGATCGCCCGCGGGCTGCTGGGTTCCGGTGTGGTCGAGCGGATCGACCCGCCCGACGCGACCGGCCGCCGGTGGCGGGTCACCACCGACCTGCAGCTGGACTTCGCGCTCAACCAGCCGCTGTCGCCGCTGGCCCTGGCCGCCCTGGAGATCCTGGACGCCGAATCCGAGACCTATGCGCTGGACGTGGTCTCGCTGATCGAGGCGACCCTGGACGACCCCGGCGCCGTCCTCGGCGCCCAGCGGTTCAAGGCCCGCGGCGAGGCGGTCGCGGCGATGAAGGCCGACGGCGTCGAGTACGAGGAGCGGATGGCCCTGCTCGAGGAGGTCGACTACCCGAAGCCGCTCGCCGACGTCATCGAGGCCGCCTACGAGCTGTACAAGCAGGGGCACCCGTGGATCGCCGACGTCTCGCCGTCGCCGAAGTCGGTGGTGCGCGACATGTACGAGCGGGCCATGAACTTCGGCGAGTACGTGGCGTTCTACCAGCTCACCCGCTCCGAGGGGGTGGTGCTCCGCTATCTGTCGGACGCCTTCCAGGCGATGCGCCGGACGGTCCCGCTGGAGGCCCGCAACCCCGAGCTCACCGACCTCATCGGCTGGCTCGGCGAACTGGTCCGCGGGGTGGACTCGTCGCTGCTGGACGAGTGGGACGAGCTGTCGCACCCGGAGCCGCTGGCCGGCGAGGCCGCCGCGCACGACTTCCGGCCGCCGACCGCGCACCGCGGGGTCACCGGCAACGTCCGGGCGTTCACCATCATGGTGCGCAACGCCCTGTTCCAGCGGGTCACGCTGGCCGCGCTGGAGCGCTACGACCTGCTCGGCGGCTTCGAGGACGGCTGGGACGCCCGCCGCTGGGAGGACGCGATGGACCCGTACTGGCAGGAATACGACGAGATCGGCACCGGCGGCGACGCCCGGAGCGCCGCGATGGTCACCGTCACCCCGGGGCCGGCGGTGTGGACGGTCCGGCAGACCTTCGACGACCCGGACGGGCACCGCGACTGGGGGATCAGCGCCGAGGTCGACGTGGCCGCCTCCGACGAGGCGGGCGAGCCGGTGCTGCGCATCGTGTCGGTGGGGCCGCTGGAGACCTGAATCCTCGGGCGGATTCTGCCCGCATGTGGGCGTTATCCGCCCGAAGTTTCGCGGCTCAGCGCGCTCCGCTGCCGGTCGGCACCCGCCGCAGCAGCACCCACGCGACCAGCGCCGCCACCACCGGCAGCACCGGCCCGAACCTAGGCGCCCCGAGCAGCACCAGCGCCCCGGCGAACGAGCCCAGCACCAGCGCGGCGATCGACGCGAGCCGCAGCGGCTGGGCGTCCCGGCGGCCCTCGGCGAGGTCGAGCATCACCGCGGTCAGCGTCCCGGTGACGAACGTCGTGGTCAGCCCGGCCCGCGACGACATCCGCCGGCCGAGCACGGTGTGCCAGCCCATCGCGACCGCGCTGAGCACGATCATCGTGGCGGTCAGGGCCAGCCCGGCCCGGCCGGACACCGCCACCCACAGTGCCAGCACCGCGGCCTGCACCACCCCGACCGCGATCAGCAACCGTTGCGGCGAGCCGGTTCTCGTCACCCGGAAGCCGACGTACATGGCCGCCACGAACGCGACCACCGCGAGCGTCGCGGTGAGCAGGGTGGCCAGGTACTCCGGCCGCCCGACCAACCCGGCGAGCACCAGGTTGCCGGTCATGTTGGCGGTGAACACCCCGCCCAGCGCGAGGAACGCGAACGCGTCGGTGGCTCCCGAGCCGAACGACAGCACCACCAGCGCCCGGCGGACCTCGGGACGGTCGGCCATCAGCGGATCCG
>JBQGEH010000796.1:0-1949 GCA_052039515.1 Nakamurella sp.
GCCCTGCACGACGCCCTGACCGGGCTGCCGAACCGGTCGCTGTTGCTGGACCGGCTGGAGCACGCGCTGGCCGCCGCCGGACGGCTGCGCACCCGCGTGGCGGTGCTGTGGCTGGACCTGGACGGATTCAAGGCGGTCAACGACGCCGACGGGCACCTGGCCGGTGACGAGGTGCTGCGCACGGTGGCCCGGCGGCTGACCGGACACCTGCGGCCGGGGGACACCGTGGCCCGCCTCGGCGGTGACGAGTTCGTCGTGGTGGCGCCGGGTCTGGCCGACGCGGCGGCGGCCCGTGCGGTGGCCGAACGGGTCCGGGAGGTGCTGGCCGAGCCCTACCGGTACGGCCGCTGGGTGCACCACCTCAGCGCCAGCATCGGGGTGGCCGTGTCCGAGGGCCGGGTGACCGCCGAGAACCTGCTGCGCGACGCCGACGACGCGATGTACGCAGCCAAGGAGAGCGGCAAGAACCGGGTGGCCAGCCACGGGACGGTCGACCCGGCGGCGGTCTCCCGGACCGCCCGGGCCGCCCGCTTCCTGCAGGTGGAGAACGAACTGCGGCAGGCGCTGCGGGACGACGCACTCGTGCTGCACGCGCAGCCGGTGCTCGACCTGCCGTCCGGGCGGGTGCTCGCGGTGGAGACGCTGCTGCGTTGGGTGCACCCGCGGCGCGGCCTGCTCGGACCGGCGGAGTTCCTCGACGTCGCCGAGACCAGCGACCTGATGATCCCGCTGGGGCGTTGGGTGCTGCGCGACTCGTGCCGGTTGGCGGCCGATCTGCCTGCCGGGGACGTCGCGCCGTCGGTCTTCGTCAACATCTCCGGCCGGCAGCTGGAGTACGGCACGATCCGCGACGACGTCGTCGAGGCGCTGGCCGCGTCCGGTCTGGCCCCCGACCGGCTGGTCCTGGAGCTGACGGAGACCTTCACCCCGTTGATCGCCGGGTCGCTCCTCGGCCAGCTGGACGAGCTGCGCCGGCTCGGCGTCCGGCTGGCCATCGACGACGTGGGCACCGGATACAGCAGCCTGACCCGGTTGACCGAGCTGCCCGTCGACATCCTCAAGATCGACCGGGGTTTCATCACCCGCATGGTCAGCAACCCGGCCGCCCACGCGGTGGTCGAGGCCATCCTGTCGATCGGCAACGCCCTCGGGCTGACCGTCGTCGCCGAGGGGGTCGAGCGGTCCGACCAGGAACGGACGCTGCGTCAGCTGGGCTGCCGGACGGTGCAGGGATTCCGGTGGAGCCGGCCGCTGCCCGAGGCCGCCCTTGTCGCCGCCTTCCGGGCCGGCGCGGTCTTCCCGCCGGTCGAGCCGCCCGTCGGGTGACCGGAGCGGGTGTCAGGCCAGGAAACGGCTGACCCGCGAACCGAGATCGGCTGCCTGGGCGACGATCCCGAAGTGACCGCCGGGGACGACGGCCAACGTCGCGTCCGGAATGGTGGCCGCGATCAGCCGGGCGTTGGCGACCGGGACGACGGGATCGTCGGCGCCGCTGACGACCAGCGTCGGCTGGCCGATGAGACGCAGGAACGGCAGGCTCGACCAGGCGGCCAGGGCACCGAGTTGCGTGACGTAGCCCCACCAGCCGGTCGTCCCGGCGCCGGCCACCGCGGTCCGCAGGTCGGCGGACAGCCGGGTGTCGAGCCGGGCCGCGTCGGCCGGGTCGTCGACCCGCCGGGGCACGAGCAGGGCGGCCAGCACCGAAGGCTGCGGCAGGATCGACCAGGCGCCGGTGTCGGTGCTCATCAGCACCAGCCGACGGACCCGCCGCGGGTACTGCACGGCGAACTGCTGGGCGAGAGCCCCGCCCCAGGAGTAGCCGAGGACGTCGACCGCGTCGTGCCCGAGGACGTCGAGCAACCCGGCCATCACCCCGGCCAGTGCCGGGATCGACAACGGCACCGCGGCGGGGGAGCCGCCCACCCCGGGGACGTCGACCCGGATGACCG
>JBQGEH010000797.1:0-1593 GCA_052039515.1 Nakamurella sp.
ATCTTGCGGGGCTCGACCGCGACCCCGGGGCGCTGCAGCACCTCGCGGGCCGCATCGACCCCGGCGCCCTCCGGCGCCCCGGGCAGGGTGAGTCCGCCGCAGTTGTCACACCGCCCGCAGGGCTGCGCGTCGGTGTCGTCCAGCGCCCGCCGCAGGAACTGCAGCCGGCAGCCGCCGGTCCGGATGTAGTCCAGCATCGACTGCTGTTCGGCGCGGCGGGTCGCCGCCACCCGCTCGTAGCGGTCGGCGTCGTACTCCCACGGCCGCCCGGTCGCGGTCCACCCGCCCTGGACCCGGCGCACCGCCCCGTCGACGTCGAGCACCTTCATCAGCGTCTCCAGCCGCGTCCGGCGCAACCCGACGTGGGTCTCCAGGGCCGCGGTCGACAGCGGCTTCGGGCTGTCCTGCAGCGCGGCGATGGCGGCGCGGACCTCGTGCTCCGGCGGGAACGCCAGCGACCCGAAGTAGTCCCAGATGGCCTTGTCGTCGTACCCCGGCAGCAGCACCACGGTCGCCTCGGCCACGCCGCGGCCGGCCCGGCCGACCTGCTGGTAGTAGGCGATCGGCGACGGTGGGGCCCCGAGGTGGATGACAAAGCCGAGATCGGGCTTGTCGAAACCCATCCCGAGTGCGGAGGTGGCGACCAGGGCCTTGACCCGGTTGTGCTGCAGGTCCTGCTCGGCGCGTTCGCGGTCGGCCGGGGCGGTCTGCCCGGAGTAGCTCGCCACCTCGTACCCGGCGCCGGTCAGGTACTCGGTGACCTCGCCCGTCGCGGCGACCGTCAGGCAGTAGACGATGCCCGACCCCGGCAGCGTCCGCAGGTTCTCCGCGAGCCAGGCGAGCCGGGTGGGCTGGTCGCCGAGCTGCAGCACGCCGAGGTGCAACGAGTCGCGGTCCAGGGTGCCGCGCAGGACGAGCACCCCCTGGGCGGCGAGGTCGGACTCGCCGGCGGCGGCTCCCCCCACCGACAGCTGTTCGGCGACGTCGGTGACCACGCGGGTGTTGGCGGTGGCCGTGGTGGCGAGCACCGGGATGCCGGTCGGCAGCTCGGCCAGCAAGGTGCGGATCCGGCGGTAGTCGGCCCGGAAGTCGTGACCCCAGTCGGAGATGCAGTGCGCCTCGTCGACCACCACCAGCCCGGCGGTGGCGGCCAGGGTCGGCAGCACCTCGTCCCGGAAGCCGGGGTTGTTCAGCCGCTCCGGCGAGACCAGCAGCACGTCGACCGTGCCGGACCGGATGTCGTCGTGGACGGTGCCCCACTCGTGCAGGTTGGCGGAGTTCACGGTCACCGCCCGGATCCCGGCCCGCTGCGCCGCCTCGATCTGGTTGCGCATCAGCGCGAGCAGCGGCGAGATGATCACCGTCGGACCGGCACCGGCACGGCGCAGCAGGGCGGTGGCGACGAAGTAGACGGCCGACTTGCCCCAGCCGGTGCGCTGCACGACCAGGGCGCGGCGTTGGTCGGCGACGAGCGCTTCGATCGCGGTCCACTGGTCGTCGCGGAGCCGCGCGTCGTCCCGGCCGACCAGCGCGCGCAGCGCCTCCTCGGCGTCGGCACGCAGCGTCACACGGTCGGTGGGGACGGTGGCGGCA
>JBQGEH010000798.1:0-4517 GCA_052039515.1 Nakamurella sp.
CTACCCGCGGTTCGTCGAGGACCTGGTGTCTCTGGGGGCGCGCCTCGAGCGGCGAGAGGCGCCCGAGCGCTGACGCGGGCGGTCACACGACCGTCCAGCGCCCGGTGGCGATCGGCTTGCCGCCGCAGGCGGTGGCGGTCAGGGTGGGTCCGGGCTCGTGCCGCAGCCGCAGCCGGGCCGCGGTGCCGTCGACGGTGGCCGTGACCTCGTGGACGTCGCCGTCCCGCGTGGTCGTGACGTCGCGGACGGCGGTCACCGGCGCCGGCCCGAGCTCCGTCCGCCAGCTCGCCTCCGCGGCCTGAGCCGCCGGCGACAGATCGGCGCGTCCCCGCAGACCGCCCGGGTGCACCAGCCCGTCCTGGGCGGCGTAGGCGATGTCCAGCGCGAGATCGGCGTCCAGCCACGCGTAGGCGTACCCCCAGGGCAGCACCAGCATGGTCGGGGCGTAGCGGTGGCCGCCGAGGTGACTGATCTCCATCACCGTCGGCTCGTCGTCGGGGTCGTCCAGCCGCCGGTGCAGCACGCCGGCGAGGTCCCGGCCCTTGATCGCGCAGCAACGGTCCCGGGAGCCGTTGGTGCACACCGCGAAGAGCGGATCGAAGGGCTGCGCCGCGGCGGTGGCCAGGTCCTGCAGGCGCTGGGCCGACGGGGCCGCGCCGAGCGGGCGCAGCAGGGCGTCGGTACCGGTGCGGCCGGCCCAGCGGACCTGCGAGCCGGAACCGTCGGCGCGCCCGACCGGGCGGACCGCGAACGGACGGAGCCCGGGTACGGCGGCGATCCCGGCGGCGGCGTCGCCGTACAACGCGCGCAGGGCGTCGTCGGCGGCCTCCCGCCCGAAGGCGGTGCGGTGCTCGATGAGCAGGAACGAGGTGAACGTCGCCGCGGACCCACGGGGGTCGTCACCGACGGCGAGGTCAGCGTCAGAGCACAGGGCGGCGGGTGTGTCGTCGGTCGGGACGGTGTCGTCCGGGGTGGTGTCGGTCGGGGGCACGGTGTCGGTCGGGGGCACGGGTCCCCATCCTGCCGGTAGGGTGCTCCGGGTGCGTCTGGTGATTGCCCGTTGTTCCGTGGACTACGTCGGACGGTTGACCGCCCACCTGGGCGAGGCGACCCGGCTGCTGCTCATCAAGGCCGACGGCTCGGTGTCCGTGCACGCCGACGACCGCGCCTACAAGCCGCTGAACTGGATGAGCCCGCCGTGCTGGCTGGTCGAGGAGTCACCGTCGCTGTGGCGGGTGCAGAACAAGGCCGGCGAGCAGCTGGTGATCACCCTGCACGAGGTGATGCACGACAGCCGCCACGAACTCGGGGTCGATCCCGGGCTGGTCAAGGACGGCGTCGAGGCGCATCTGCAGGAGCTGCTCGCCGACCAGGTGCACCTGCTGGGCGACGGGTACACCCTGGTCCGCCGGGAGTACCCGACGCCGATCGGGCCGGTCGACCTGCTGTGCCGGGACGCGGCCAACCGGGTGGTGGCGGTGGAGATCAAGCGCCGCGGGGAGATCGACGGGGTCGAGCAGCTCACCCGGTACCTGGAGCTGCTCGGGCGCGATCCGCTGCTGACCGGCATCACCGGCGTCTTCGCCGCACAGCAGATCAAGCCGCAGGCACGCACGCTGGCCGAGGACCGCGGCATCCGTTGCGTGGTGCTGGACTACGAGGCGATGCGCGGCCTGGTGCGCGACGACGTGCTGTTCTGATCCTGGTCCGGCTTGAACCCCGGCTTTCACCGTGGGCGCAACGCGGGCGTCCGGGTGCCGTGAGCGGCTCCGCTAGCCTTGCCGGTAGCCGGCCCACGGGGGCCGGGACTGTTGCTGGATGTGCTTGGGAGGCCTTCGCCGTGGACGTCAGGATCGGTGTCTCGGACACCGCGCGTGAGCTCGTGGTCAACTCGGCGTCGACGCCGGACGAGATCGAGGCGCAGGTGACCGCGGCGTTCGCGGACACGTCCTCGACCCTCACGCTGGTCGACGAGAAGGGCCGCCGCGTGCTGATCCCCGCCGCCAAGATCGCCTACGTGGAGATCGCGCCGGCCGACGGTCGCCGGGTCGGTTTCATGCTGGCCGACTGACCGCACGCTGTTCTCACGGACCGCACGTCCCCGCCCGGGGGCGTGCGGTTCGTGGCGTTCCGGGGTTCGGTGGCGCGGCCGGCGTGGGTCGCGGACGGCGGTACCGGTCAGTGCGGTTGGCGGGGGAACCGGGAGATGCCGCGCCAGGCGAGGGTGTGCACGAGTTCGATGGCCTCCGACATCGGCACCGACGATTTCTGCGCGAGCCAGTAGCGCGCGCTGACCTGGGACACGCCGACGAGGCCGGCCGCCAGCAGTCGGCCACGATCCCGGTCGACGCCGGTGTCGTTGATGATCGGTTCGGCGATCGCCTCGATGCAGCCCTGGGTCATGACCTCGACGATCCGCCCGACCTCGGCGTTGCCGGACAGGTCGGACTCGAAGACGAGCCGGTGCACCTGATCGGTGCCGCCGACGAAGTCGAAGATGGCCTCGACGGCCCGGTGCACGCGGACGTCGTTGTCCTCGGTGGAGGCGATCGCGGCGCGGACCTGGCGGACCAGGTCGTCGGCGGCCTGTTCGACGAGCGCGGTGTACAGCTCGAGCTTGGACGGGAAGTGCTGGTACAGCACGGGTTTCGAGACGCCGGCCCGCTCGGCGATGTCGTCCATGGCGGCGGCGTGGTAGCCCTGGTCGACGAAGGCGGCCCGCGCCGCGGCGAGCAGCTGCGCCCGCCGGACGGCGCGGCTCAGCCGCGGGGTCTGCGTGCCCGCTGTGTCCGTCATCACCCTCCGCTCGTCCTGCCGGGTGACTCTATCCTCGGCGATCGGCCGCGCACACGCGCTGCGAACGGCGCTGTCCCGGCGTGAGGGGTCTGCACGGCGTTCCCGGTGTTCCCGGCGTGACCCTCCGGCCCGCCGGTGGGGTGGGGGCATCGCCTGCGCTCGAGCCGCCCGTTCGCCCGGTCGCGTCCCCGGGGGGCAGGCGCTCCCCGGCGGGCCGGTCGGCTCGGCCACGGACCGGGTGGATCGGTGCCTCCGCGGCGGGGTCCCGTTTCCGGTGTCCGTGGTCCGTGGATGCCTCTCCGAGGCCGGGGCGGTCTTCCGGCAGGATGGACGGCGTGACCAGGCCGCTCGCGTTCGCCGGACCGGCCCCACGGGACGAGCTGGCGGCACTCACGACCGCCGCACTGGGCCCGGAACTGGCGGCGGCGGCGCTGCCGATGTCGGCGCTGCCGTGGCCGGGCCGCACGGTCGTCCCGGGCGGGCGGCGTGGGTCCGAGCAGGCGGTGTTCGTCCGGACGGCCCAGACGGAGCAGACGCAGGCTGCGCCGCCCGCCGCCGAGGCGGTGTACGTGCACGGACTGGCGGGATCCTCGTCGAACTGGACGGCGTTGTCCGGCCTGCTGGCGCCGCTGGCGACCGGTTACGCCCCCGATCTGCCGGGGTGCGGCCGGTCGGATCCTCCGGCGAACGGCGACTACTCGGTGGCCGAGCAGGTCCGGGTGCTGGCCGCGGTGATCCGCGAGGTCGCGAGGGGCCCGGTGCACCTGGTGGGCAATTCGCTGGGCGGCTTCGTCAGCACGATGCTGGCCGCCCGTCACCCGGAGCTGTTCTGCTCCCTGACCCTGATCTCGCCGGCGGTGCCGGACTTCCGGCTCGGCCGCGATCGGGGCGCGGATTCGCGGATCGCCGTGCTGCTGGCGCCCGGCGTCGGCCGGCTGATGGAGTCGCGGATGGGCGGTATCCCGGCCGAGCTGCGGGTGCGGGGGATGGTCGAGACGTGCTTCGGTGATCCGTCGGCGGTGGGGGACGACGAGCGGCATGCCGCCGTCGAGGAGTACGCCTGGCGGGCGGACCTGCCGTGGTCGCAGCGCGCGGTGCTGGCGCAGCTGCGCGAGCTGATCAAGGCGTATCTGGTGCCGGACGCACGTTCCTACCGGACGCTGGCGGGCCGCATCCGGGTGCCCACCCTCGTGGTCTGGGGGACCCGTGACCGGCTGGTGGACGTGCGGCTCGCGGAGCGGACGGCGGCGGCGTTCCCCGACAGCCGGATGCTGGTCCTCGCCGGTGTGGGGCACGTCGCGCAGATGGAGGCTCCCGGCCAGGTCGCGCGGGCGATCAGCGGGTTGTGGGCCGACGCGACCGGCTGAGCGTCCCGTAGCCGACCGGCGTCGGTGGCCCCGCGCCGTCGGGATTCCCCGGCCGGTCGGGCCGCTCCCCGTTCTCCGGCGGTCTTCTCGGCGTCCGGCGGCGCCGGCCGGTGCGAGGCGGTGAACGGCGGGTGACGGCCTCGCGCGGACGGTGACCCTCGGGCGCGGCGCCGGGGTCGCCCGGGCGCTCTGTGGCACGCTACCCAGCGTGAGCAGCCCCGGTCGTGACCGCCCCCGCAGTGGCGGCTCCGCACGGCCGCCCGCGGGCGACCCGCCCCGATCGGACGCCCGCCGCGGTACCGGACGCCCGGGCGTCGGCCAGGGGCGGCCGGCCACGTCCGGCCTGTCCGGGTC
>JBQGEH010000799.1:0-4810 GCA_052039515.1 Nakamurella sp.
CGTACCTGACGGCGGCCCGCTGTTCCCTGCGCGCCGGGTGGCCCGGCGCCGACCCCGCTGACCCTGCGAGGAACCCATGGACGTCACTCCCACCCGACCGCTCGGCGCGGTCGTCACCGGCCTCGACCTCACCGACCCGGATCGGCTCGAGGACGGCGACATCTCCCGCCTGCGCGAGCTTCTCGCCGAACACGGCATGCTGGCGCTGCCCGGCCAGGAGATCGACGACACCGCTTTCACCGCGTTCCTGCGCCGGCTCGGCGAACTGGTCTTCACCGCCGGCGAGACTCCCGTCGAGGGCCACCCGGACCTTAACGTGATCAGCAACGTCGGGCGGGACGAGCCGCCCCGCAGCACGTTCCACGTGGACAGCTCGTACTTCGCCACGCCGCCGTCCTACACCGCGCTCCGTGCGGTCGAGATCCCGGCGGCCGGCGGGGAGACCGTCTTCACCGACCAGTACCGCGCCTACGACACGCTGGACCCGGAGACGGTCTCGGCGCTGACCGGCAGGACCGTCCACCACGTCGTCACCGGGGTCGACCCGGCCCTGCTCGGCCCGGACGACGAGACCGAGGCCGATCATCCGCTGTTCCGCCCGCACCCGCTGTCCGGCCGCACCGCGTTGTACCTGACCACCCCGAAGCGGTGTGCCGGGATCAGCGGGATGGACGACGCCGAGGCGGCCCGCACCGTCGAGGAGCTGTACCGCCACTCGACGCGGGACGACAACACCTACGCCCACCCGTGGGCGGCCGGTGACGTCGTCCTGTGGGACAACGGCTGCGTGCTGCACCGCGGTGACCACTCCGTGGTGGTCGGCAACCGGGTCATGCACCGCGGGATGGTCGTGGGCTACGGCCCGACGGCCGGAGCGGGACGCTGAGCGGGACGGTCACGGCGTCCGCGGTGGCGGCGGCCGCCCCGCCCCGCCCGACGCCGTGGCGCTCCCTGGGTGTGCTCGCCGCCCTCACCGCCACGTTGCCGGTGGACCTGGCGGCGACCGTGGTCGCGCTGCTGACCACCCGGGCGGCGCGCCCGGCCCCCGCCGCCCGGCCGCGCACCGTGCTGATCAGCGGCGGCAAGATGACCAAGGCGCTGCAGCTGGCCCGCTCGGTCGCGCGCGCCGGACACCGGGTGGTGCTGGTCGAGAAAGCCGACTACCGCTACTGCGGTGCACGGTTCTCCCGGTCCGTGGACCGCTTCCACGTCGTGCCGGACCCCCGCGACCCCGGCTACACCGACGCCCTGGTCGACATCGTCCGCCGGGAGGGCGTGGACCTGTACGTGCCGGTGTGCTCACCCGTCGCCTCCCGGTACGACGCCGCGGCGATGGACGCCCTGCGCCCCTACTGCGAGGTGCTCAGCCTCGACGTCGAGGCCGTCGAGGACCTCGACGACAAGCACCGCTTCACCCAGCTCGCGGCCAAGCTCGACCTCCCCGTCCCGGACACCCATCTGGTGACCTCGGCCCAGCAGGTGCTCGACTTCGACTTCACCGGGCGGCCCCGGCCCTACGTGCTCAAGAGCGTCGCCTACGACCCGGTGCACCGGTTGGACCTGACCCGGTTGCCGCTGGAGTCCGCGGCGGCGACCCGCACGTTCCTGGCGGGCAAACCGATCTCGCCCGAGAACCCGTGGATCCTGCAGGAGTTCGTCGAGGGCTCCGAGTACTGCACCCACTCGACCGTCCGGGACGGGGCGGTGACCGTGTGGTGCTGCTGCCCGTCGTCGGCCTTCCAGGTCAACTACGCCGCCGCCGACATGCCCCGGATCCGGGCCTGGGTCACCGACTTCGTCGCGGGACTGCGCCTCACCGGCCAGGTCTCGTTCGATTTCATCGTGGCCGACGACGGCACCCCGTACGCCATCGAGTGCAACCCGCGGACCCACTCGGCGATCACCATGTTCCACGACCACCCGGGGCTGGCCGACGCCTACCTCCGGCCGCGTCCGGACCCGCTGGAGCCGCTGCCGGGGAGCCGGCCGACGTACTGGCTCTACCACGAGCTGTGGCGCATGCTGAGCCGCCCGGCCACCGCCCGCGAGCGGCTGGGGGTCGTGCTCCGCGGGAAGGAGGCGGTGTTCCGCCGCGACGACCCGGTGCCCTACCTCGCCCTGCACCACGTGCAGATCCCGGCGCTGTTGATCCGCAACCTGCTCTCGCGCGGCGCCTGGGACCGGATCGACTTCAACATCGGCAAGCTCGTCCAGCCCGGTGGGGACTGACGGGATGACGCTGCGCGTCCTGCATCTCGTCGGATCACCGACGAGTGCGTTCTTCGACGACCTGTCCCGGCTGTACGCCGCGGACTGCCTGGGTGCGATCGACGACCCCACCCGGTACACGCCGATGATCGGCCACGTCGCGCCGGACGGCCGGTGGCGGTTCCCGGCGTCGCTGGACGCGACCGATCTCGACGCGGCGCCACCGCTGAGCGTGGGGGAGGCCGTCGACCGGCTGCTCGCCGCGCGCGTCGACGTCGCCGTGCCGCAGATGTTCTGTCTGGCCGGGATGACCCACTACCGGGCCCTGCTGGACGTCCTCGGCATCGCCTACCTCGGCAACCCGCCGGACGTCATGGCGCGGGGTGCCCACACGGCCCGGGCCAAGGCGGTGGTCGCCGCCGCCGGTGTCCCGGTGCCGGCCGGCGAGGTGCTCCTCCCGGGCGAGACGCCGTCACTGGCCGCACCCTTCGTGGTCAAGCCGGTCGATGCGGACAATTCCGTCGGGGTGACGCTCGTGGAGTCCGTCGACGAGCTGGCCTCTGTCGACACCGCCCTGGCCGCCGCCTGGGCGCACTCGCCGGGCGCCCTGGTGGAGACCTTCGTCCCGCTCGGCCGCGAGGTCCGGTGTGGTGTGGTGGTCCGCGACGGGGAGTTGGTGCCGCTGCCCCTGGAGGAGTACGGCCTCGCCGGCCGGTCGCCGATCCGCGACGCCGACGACAAGATCCGCCGCGGCGACGACGGGGCGCTCCGGCTGATGGCCAAGAACACCCCGACGACGTGGATCGTGCCGGTCGGGGACCCGGTGACCGCGGCGGTGCAGGCGGCGGCGGTCACCTGCCACCGGGCGCTGGGCTGCCGGGACTACAGCCTGTTCGACTTCCGCGTCGATCCGGACGGGCGGCCGTGGTTCCTGGAAGCGGGCCTGTACAACTCCTTCGCCCGGCAGAGCGTGATCCCGACGATGGCCAGGGCGGCCGGGATCGGGTTGCCCGAGCTGTTCGGCGACGCGGTCGCCGCGGCACTGGCCCGGCGGCGCTGACGCGCGATTCACCCGGCTTTCCGAGCCGTCGCCCACCGGACGGGGATGGTGCGGGTCCCGCATCGGTCCCACACTGGATGCAGGTCGTCACCGCCGCCGATCGTCCGCGCCCGATCACCGCCGCCGTCCTCCCGGGCGGCGGCCGCCCGAGAGGATCCCGCATGGCCGACCCGCACACCACGACCGCGAACGACCCTGTCGTGTCCGGGGTCCCGTACCCGGTCACCCGGCTGGACGGCACCCCCGCCCGGACGGTCGCCGAGTTCGTGGGGGACACGACCTTCCTCGTCCACGAGGCCGCCCGGCAGCGCGAGGTCAGCGGCACCGGGGTGCTGGACGTCGCCGCGACCAGCGTCCGGTTCTACCAGAAGGACCCGCAGCACGAGTTCCGCGACGTCCGGGTCTGGCGGCTGGAGGCCGGCGACGGCGGGTTCGTCGCCCGGCACGACGCGGCCATCTGAGTCAGGCGCCGAAACCGGGGTCGGCGACGTCCTCGGCGGCCTGCAGCACCCGCAGGATGTTGCCGCTGGTGAGACCGCCCAGGTCGGTGTCGGACCAGCCCCGGTCGGCGAGCTCGGCGAGCAGTCGCGGGTAGCTCGCGACGTCCTCCAGACCGGTGGGCAGCGCCGGCACGCCGTCGTAGTCGCCACCCAGTCCGACGTGCTCGACGCCGGCCACCTCGCGGGCGTGGTCCACGTGATCGGCGACCTCGGCCAGGGTGGCCGTCGGCGCCGGGTGGGCCGACCGCCAGCGGTCGAGCTCGGCCAGCGCCGCAGGGTCTCCCGGGGTGGAGTCCAGGCTGTAGACGGTGTGCGGGACCAGGCCCAGCCGCTCGTGCTCGGCCTTCTCCGCGGCCGCGTGGTCGGCGCAGGCCTGGGACACGAACTGCGGCACGAAGGTGACCATGATGACGCCGCCGTTGCGGCGCAGCCCGGTGAGGACGTCGTCCGGGGCGTCCCGGACGTGGTCGCACAGGGCGCGGCACGACGAGTGCGAGAAGATCAGCGGCGCCGACGATGTCGCCAGTGCGTCGCGCATCGTGGACGGCGCCACGTGTGAGATGTCGACGAGCATCCCGATCCGGTTCATCTCGGCGACGATCGCGCGGCCGAGGTCGGACAGGCCGCCGGAGCGGGGCTCGTCGGTGGCCGAGTCGGCCCACGGGGTGTTGTGGTTGTGCGTCAGCGTCATGTACGCCACGCCCAATGCGCGCAGGGTGCGCAGCACCCCGAGCGAGCCGTCGATGCTGTGCCCGCCCTCCGCGCCGAGCAGCGACGCGATGCGGCCGCCGGCCATGACCTCGCGCACCTGGGTCGCGGTCCGGGCGGGGGCGAAGACGTCCGGGTACTTCGCGACGAACCGCCGGACGCAGTCGATCTGCTCGAGCGTCGCGGTCACCGCGCTGGAACCCGGCATGTCGGACGGCACGTACACCGACCAGAACTGGGCGCCGACCCCGCCGGCCCGCAGCCGCGGGATGTCGGTGTGCAGCTGCGGCTGTGGGTGCGCGATGTCCACCGCGTCGAGGTCGTAGTCGGCCTG